>JBDTKK010000126.1:0-4099 GCA_039935335.1 Chitinophagaceae bacterium | reverse complement strand
CGTTTCTTCTTAGGTCGTAAATCAGCACCGTTGCACATCAGCGGTACCGACCCAAATGCTCCTTCCTATTGCGGTCAATGCGACGGTAGTATTGTATTCCACGGTTTGGATGCAGGGAAACAAGCACGCATACAATACAAACTAAACGGCGCGCCCACCGCTACTGTTTATTCAGGGGTGGTGAGTTCTTCAGGTACTATGACCGTTCCTGCTTTATGTGCCGGTACTTATACAGAGATGCGTGCTTCAGAAGGAAATAGATCAGCAAATGCCGATAATGTGACACTTATAAGCCCTGAGCTACAGATTAATGCCGTTTCAACGGATCCTACAGCACCGGGCGCATGTGATGCCACTATTACCTTAGGTGGTCTAAGCGCAGGCCAAAACGCTACGATTACCTATGCGTTCAACGGTAAGAAGCAAGCTGCTTATGTTACAACAGTGGGAGCCGATAACTCAGTCAAATTATCCGGTTTATGCGAAGGAGCATATACAGATATTACTGTCGTGAGCAACAAATGCACAGGTCATGCAAGCCCATCATCTTTTGTAATGAATGCACCGCTTCCTGTAAAACCAGTAGTCATCGAAGAACCTAAGAGCGTTGCACCCGCAGAGGAGTTGAAAGCTATTTTGTTTGACTTCAATACTTCTAATATTAAGCCCGTATCCTACAGTCTGATTGATGATGCCTACTTAGCTATGAAGCAAGACAAAAATCTGCATCTTATAATAGAAGGGAATACGGATGCAATAGGCTCGATTCCTTATAATAAGGCACTTTCAGAAAGACGTGCGCTTGCAGTAAAAACCTATCTGGTTAAGAAAGGCATCAACAAAAATAGAATCACAATGCGTGCAAACGGAAAGAGTGAACCAGTGGCCTCAAATAAAACTTGGGAAGGTAGAAGACTAAACAGGCGAGCAGAAATGCATCTAAAGATTAAAGATTAGCATCATTCCTCAACTCGTTTAACGCGTCATTTCAGGAAAAGAATAAAAGGAAGCTACCTCAAAAAGGCAGCTTCCTTTTTCTGGATGCTTAACTAAGTTGAATTCATTTTTATACAGGCTTTTGCCAGTATTGGGGTGAAGCTGTGAAAGGACTAAGTTCATCATTGCTCAAATCATTCTCGTAAGTGTCAACTTTTAATGGTAACTTGCAAGAACAAGTAATAATAGGCTGCTTGGATTTCACTACTTCCCATTTAACTGTTTACTTATCAATTATTTAATCGAAAGAGTGCTGAAATAGCAGCAGGATGGGATTTGATTGCGAATTTTATGTGTTGACTTGGCTGGAGCATTGTGTATTATTTAAGAATCTAAAATTTATAGCATTTGAAATTGCATATAAAATACATGGTAAGTGCCCGCTGTAAGTTGGCTGTAAAAAATGAACTCCGAAAACTGGGACTTCACTTTATTGTGGTGGAATTGGGCGAGGTAGAAATCATGGAGCAAATTACAGTATTAGAAAGGAATCAGTTGAGAATCGGTTTACTGGAATCGGGACTTGAATTGATGGAAGACAAACGATCCATCTTGATTGAGAGGATAAAGGATGTAGTTGTGGAAATGGTTCATCATTCAAATGAAGGAATTAAGTTGAATTTCTCCCATTATTTAAGTGAGAAATTAAACCACGATTATACCTACCTCGCCAATCTATTTTCAGAGGTGCAGGGGATTACAATTGAACAATTTATCATTGCCCATAAAATTGAAAGGATAAAGGAACTAATCATGTATGATGAACTGAACATTACCGAAATTGCCTGGAAGATGAATTACAGCAGTGTGGCACATCTGTCCAACCAGTTTAAGAAAATGACGGGCCTTTCTCCTTCTCACTTTAAAAAATTAAAAGACAAAAGAAGAACACCGATTGAAGAAATTGGAAATCCGAATGATTCTCAACAATAAGCTACCGATTAAAGATTATATTCATCCACAACCCTTGTTGGGTCGAAAAGTCAATTAATAGTAATGCATCGATGAAAGCGCCGAAAGTTAATCAAGAAATAGCCGAATCGGCTATCGAATCCAACAACCTGTTTCCTGTGGTGGGCATCGGCGCATCTGCAGGAGGTCTCGACGCATTTAAAAGATTACTGAAAGCTATTCCCGAGGATTCAGGCATGGCCTATGTGCTCGTACAGCATTTAGACCCTACCCACGAAAGCATGCTGCCTGAATTGCTGCAAAAAGTAACCAATATACCAGTACTGGAAATTGCAGATGATATTAAAGTTGAGGCCAATCATATCTATGTTATTCCCAGTAACAAAATGATGGTGGCAACGGATGGTGTTTTAGTGCTTTCTCCCCGTCCTCCTAAAAACAAAGCCGAACGCAACCTCCCTATTGACCTTTTCTTTACTTCACTTGCAGAAGTGCATCAGGCCCATGCTATTGGCGTAGTATTATCCGGAACTGCGTCTGACGGAACGTTGGGATTAAAAGCCATTAAAGACCACGGCGGTATCACTTTTGCGCAGGATGAAGCATCGGCGGCTTATGAAAGCATGCCCCATAATGCTGCACAGGCAGGTGTAGTAGATTTTATTCTTCCTCCAGAAGAAATTCCGCAAAAGCTTTTAGAAGTAACGGGAATTATAAAAGGAAATGGAAGTGAGGGGCGGGATATCCCGCAGCAGGATGCAGATGTCTTCAAACAAATCCTTTCTTTGTTGCGTATCCGTAAAGGAACAGACTTTACTTATTACAAGCAACCCACCATCCGCAGACGGATACTCCGAAGGATGGCGATTAACAAAAGCGAAGAACCAGCAGCTTATCTAAAATATTTAAGAGAAAACAAGTCCGAGCAGGAGATATTATACCAGGACTTCTTAATCCCGGTAACTTCTTTTTTCCGCGATCAACAAACGTTCGATAATTTATGCGATACGGTTTTTCCTGCCCTCGTAAAAAATAAAATAAATAATGGGCCTATACGGGTATGGGTAGCAGGATGTAGTACGGGTGAAGAAGCTTACTCTATTGCCATTTGCCTGACAGAGTTTTTAGGCGACAATCATCACCAAGTACAAATCTTTGCTACTGACGTCAGCGAACCCGCTATTGTAAAAGCACGCTATGGTGTTTATTCAAAAAACGAATTGAATACAGTAACGCCACAACGCCTGAGTGAGTTCTTTACAAAAACCAATGGAAGTTTTCAGGTAAATAAAAAAATAAGAGACATGTGTGTATTTGCTCATCATGATTTTTTAAAAGACCCGCCGTTTGGTAAGATGGATTTTATAAGCTGCCGGAATGTGCTTATATATATGGAGTCCTATTTGCAAAAGAAGGCGCTCACTACTTTTCATTATTCGTTAAACACTAAAGGCTTTTTACTGTTGGGGAAATCGGAAACCACCAGTGGAGTTCCGGATCTTTTCACAGTTGCAGAAAAAAATGATAAGTTATTTTCGCGTAAAGATGTGCCTGGCAGGTTTATGCATGTGGCAAGTCAACGGAGTGAACAAAATTATCGCCAACCCAGTGTCAACCCCAGTAACGAAACCCTCCAAACCGATTTTCAAAAAACGGCAGATGATATCATACTCCGCAAATACGCGCCGGCCGGTGTTGTCGTAAATGAAGCGATGGACATAGTGCTTTTTAGGGGTAATGCAGGGAATTATTTAGAACAGAGCCCCGGCAAACCGAGTCATAATTTGTTACAGATGGCAAAAAATGGCTTGGCTTTTGAGCTTCGTAATATTTTGCATAAAGCAAAAAAGGATAAAGCCGCTGTTATAAAAGAAAATATTCCAATGGAGCTGAACGGCAGCCTCCGCAATATCAGCATTGAAGCCATTCCACTACCGAATATTGTAGAGCCGCATTATTTAATTTTATTTCATGATGGTAATGCAATTGACAATGGGCAATTGGCAATTGGCAAAAAGAAAACGACCACATCTAAAGCAAAAAAAGATGAGAAAGATCTACGCATTGCACAATTAGAAAACGAACTTTCGCTGGCAAGGGAAGACATGTGCAGTATCACCGAAGATCAGGAAGCAGCTAATGAAGAACTGCAAAGTGCCAACGAGGAACTACTGAGCAGCAGCGAAGAATT
>JBDTKK010000125.1:0-4983 GCA_039935335.1 Chitinophagaceae bacterium | reverse complement strand
ATGAGGTATTGGGCTGAATGGATTTCCAAGGTAATTGTCGGCTTAGATTCTACAAAGAATTTTTGTGCGCTTGCGGGTACTTTTGCACTTTATGATGCAGACGAATGAGGGGTCGCAAAGACCGATGATATTACCTGATGCGCAGTCAAATTTAGGCAAGAAGAAACAGGTGGCCGAAATGTTTGACGGCATTGCTGGCCGCTACGATTTCTTGAATCATTTTCTTTCCTTGGGTATTGATAAAATCTGGCGCAATAAAGCCATTCGGGAACTAACGAAAGCTGCGCCTACAAAGATTCTTGATGTAGCTACTGGCACAGGCGACATGGCGATTTGCGCTTCGCGGAAATTGCCTGAAGCGCAGATTACAGGCGTAGATATTTCCACCTTAATGCTAGAAGTAGGCAAGAAAAAGATCAACAAACTGGCGCTCAACAATCAAATTATACTGGAAGAAGGCGATAGTGAAAACCTGCCATTTGAAACCGGGAATTTTGATGCGGTGATGTGCGCTTATGGTGTGCGGAATTTTGAAAACCTTGAAAAAGGATTGAGGGAAATGAACCGTGTTTTAAAGCTCGGTGGGAAGTTGGTTGTACTGGAATTTTCGCAACCTAAAACCTTTCCTGTGGCGCAACTCTACAAGTTTTATTTCAAAAATATTCTGCCGGGATTAGGGAAGATTATTTCCAAACATAGTCAGGCGTACACGTATCTACCAGCCTCTGTTGCGGCATTCCCCGAAGGGAAAAAATTTGTTGAGATACTGGAGCAGTGCGGGTTTGAGGCTGCAAAGGCCAATCCATTAACCTTTGGTATCACTACGCTTTATACGGCCGTGAAGAAGGCTTAAACCTTATTGAAACCACGCGGCTCTGGCGCTTTTACGATAGCCCAAATGAAGCATTAACGGCGCTACTTTATCTGCATTCCGAATCGTTGCCACGGGCTTTTGATTGGTATCGACCTTTTGCATCAATTCCGGTTTTTCCAAAAGAAACCAATTACTCATTTGGGCATTTTGCCATGAGCTATAAACAACAGTATCGCCGGGCGAATAGGAAGCAAGAACGTCTTGCGCAAGATTTTCGTAGTCAGATTCCTGCGGCAAAATCATAGGCTGAACTTTCCCACTTTTTGTAAGGTTGAGACCTGAAGCAAAAGAGGTAATTGTATAGGCACTGCGACCTATCATAAGGACGATGAAAGCAACACTTATTACTTGAAAAAGTTTAGAAAAATGAGTTCGTTGCGCCCACGTCCAGGCCAATAACCCGTAGGATAAGAGGTACACGAACACCCAATATCTTCCAAAAAAGAGCAGCGTGTAGCCGGTGGCAAAGGCATGAATAATGGAGCCAAAGCTATAGATGGCAAGGCCGAGGAGCGATAATTTTATCCAAAAAGGCTTTGGAATCTTTTTATTGAAAAGGGTATAGAAAATGCACAGCCAGCTTGGAAGTGCGAGTAATAATGCAGCGACAGGAAGTTCCGCTTTTCCTGCAAGAAGAATCGGCTGGCCAACCACATTGTTGAGCGCAGAAAACCAGGCGAGGAGCACTTGGATGGGACTACTGGAAGGAATGGCTGCGGAACCAGAAGACACGGTAGTCTGCAAGTGATAAATGTTTCGCCAACATTCCCAGCCACCAAATGCAAAGAGCCAAATTAAAAGAGCCGCCAAACCAACTGTAAACGCAGGAATGAGTCGGCGAAAGACAGCCTTATCCTTTGTAGAAATCAGAAAAAGGAATTGGGCAGCAATGATGAAGATCGAGAAATATTGGGTGAAAAAAAACAGGCTCCAAACCAAGCCCAGAAGCAAGGATTGGCGCAAAGAGATTTTCTTGCCAAATAAATGCGTGACAAGATAGCAACTGATGATAGTGAGCAAAATACCTAAGGCATAAAACCGCACATACGTTGCCAGACCAATAATCACACCATTACAAAAAAGCAAAGCCGTGAACAACAGGCTATTGGAGTCCGACAATCCCCATTTTCTAAGTAAAAAGAAGAAGAGAGGTATGCTTAGTATGATGAAAATCAAAGAGAGCGCTCGAGCATTCGTGGTAGTCACCCCAACTATTGCAAGCCATTCATGCTGAAGAATAAAATAGGGTAATCCCTGACCATTATCATTCATGGCAGTGGAGATTACGTTGGCGATTTTGTATCGGTTAGCATAGTCTTTAGAGGAAAAAACTATGCTCGGAAGAGGCTCGGCAATAAAAGTGCCGTATTGGTAAAAATGGCTGGTATGGCCGCCTATTCCTGTGGCGATATTTAAACTATACCGTTCGTCATAATCTAAAGGGCGGTCGGCGACACGATAGGAATAGAGCAGGCCGAGAGCGAGCATCAGAGCCAATAGTAGCGACCGGTATTTCATCAGTTGGATTTTTGGCATCACGCTTAACACGTCCACGATGCCATTTTAGCTAAAACAAATACATCATCCGTACAGTCCACATATTATTAAACTGCTGACCGCGCCCAGCAAAATAAGGCGGCACTCCTGTTCCATTTTGAAGATTCCCTGTACGTATCGGCACAATCGAATACTGAAAACGGGCATTCAGAAACAAACCGGCAACTAAGTGTAAGCTACCGCCGATAATGAAATTGTAGTCCATTTTTTTGAAGGGATAATTGTCAAAATTTACCGGTGGTGCGCTATTCAAATTTGCGCGTCCTGATTCCTGAACGCTTACCAATCTCGAGATGGAAATCCCTGCTCCAAAATGAGATTTTCTTCTATCGAAATAGCAAAGCTGGAGCGGCACTTCAGCGTAGTTGAGTCGCACATCATAGCTATAGATGTAGCTCCCATTTACCCCTGGCTGTTCCTTGTTACTATGCGAGCCTTTTTGGGAATAAAGTATCTCAATGCTGGCTGCAAGATGCTCGTCGAAGCGAGTATAAACGATGCCACCGGCATTGACACCTACTCTATGGTAACCCGCATAATTATCCCCGTCAATCTGCGCGAAATTGGCTCCGGCGATAAGCCCACCATAAAAAGTGCGCGGTGTTTCCTCGTAATAATTATCAGGGTTTTGCGCCATGGCTTTACTCGCGAAAAGCAAGCTGAGCGCAGCAAGTTTCAAAGCCTTATTTTTAAGCATTCTAAGTCCGGAAAATGAGTTTCAAATATACACCTGCCACCTTGCGCAAGCTGGAACAGCTTTTTGAGGAAGCGCGTTTCACCATCCGATATGAGAAGGGAAATTTTGCTTCCGGCTATTGCATTCTTGAGGCGCGTCGGGTGGTGGTGGTCAATCGTTTTTTGCCTATCGAAGGGCGCATCAATGCGCTTATCGAAATCCTGCCTTCTGTGAGTATCAACCAAACGGAATTGAGTGGCGAAATGCTGAAATGGTACCAACAAATTTCTGCGCCTGCTTCAAGTGGCGATGGTGTACAAACGGGATTGGAACTCGGATAGTATGTAGCGCGTCTTGGCGGGGATGGATTTGTGTTTGATGTCTGTTCGAGTTTGGGGAATGGCGGAAATAGACTCTAGCCTGAGGCTACAAAATAGCGTTACATAGGCTGGAGTCTATAACAAACGAGGATGTATCCATAATTTTAAAAGGGACTCCATTATCCAGTAAATAATTCCCACTTCATTTCATTATGTTTGTAGAAATTTCAGACCCTATGAAAAACCGCAGGCTGCTAATTATTGTTGCTTCCTTGTTCAGCCTTTCGGTGCAAGCACAGCCCATCATTAATAGTAGTGTAGTACCAAATGCTGATTTAGTAGCGCCGCCCGCAGCTCAGCAGTTGGGAATTTCATCGCCCTCGCCGAGTACCTTACCGCAGTCTTCCCGAAATCCACACGCAAAAATAACCGCCGCAGCTTTTTACAATCAATCTTTTGCCTCCTTGCCAACGGGCTGGACAGTAAGTGCCAATTCGAGTTCGGTAAATGGCTGGCGTTGGGCCAATACTGCTCCAAGTGGTACAGGCAATAATTTCCCCGTGATTGCCCTGATTAATTCTACCTCCAAAAATGATGGCTGGCTACTTTATAATGCCGATTCAGTTATTAATCAATCTGGTAGCGCTCGGCCATTTGGGGGTTCCATTACGTCGGCGGCTATTGCGGTTGGTGCTTCCCATACCAATGTTATGTTGAGTTTCCAGCAATACTTCCGTTATTCCCAAGGCGATAGTTGCTTTGTAGATGTAAGTAACAATGGCTCCACCTGGACGGCATTTCCAATATATCCAAATATGGCTTTGAGCCAATATGGTTATTTGTATAGCAATGCTACACTTACTACTTTAAACGTTTCTTCGGTAATAGGTGGCCAAGCCAATGCGTATATCCGCTTCCGATTTAATTCTACTGCCGCCCAATACAGCTTCAATTGGTTGATAGATGACCTCATGCTTTATGATGCCGATAGTACAGATCTAGGGATTCATTACAGTGGCTTAGCATCCATCTCCAGTCCAAATGATGGATTTACAACTAGCTATGGCTTTAGTTCTATTCCATTAAGCCTGGCAGATACGATATTCCCCATTACATATCGTAGTAATTACGGGCTTCATGCAACTACCAATACCACGATTACGGCTCGTTACTTTCTGGGCAGTACATTAGTCAATACCCAATTAGATATGATATCTGTAACGCCTTTGGGTGCAATGGATAGTGTTTTCGTTTTCAAAAATGGGTACAAACCTACGGCGATTGGAAATTATGTTGTAGCACTGCAAATCAATCAGTTGGGCGATGCGTTTGCTCAAAATGATGTCGATACCATTCGTTTTAGTGTCACAGATTCGGCGTATGCCACATATGGCACTGATTTTATGGAACGGACTACTTACTTAAGCCGCCCATCCAGTAGTACCTTGCAGTACTGGGGCGCTCGATTCACCGTTGGTCAGGGAGAAAAGGACACAATAACCTCAGTTTCTGCTGCTTTCCGACCCAATACGGCGGTAGGTTCTCGGGTACAAGCC
>JBDTKK010000124.1:0-3713 GCA_039935335.1 Chitinophagaceae bacterium | reverse complement strand
GATGCTACAACTATAACGTTTTTGACACCCGGCAATACGGCGCGATTATCCTTCCTATTGCTCCGCACTTTCGCAATCATATTTATCTTCACAATGGCCTCTTTGTCCACCATCAAACGGATGGCGTTAACGCAGGCCTTTTCTATCATTTCTTTGAGCGGACATGCAGGCGTAGTGAGGATTACAGTGAAGGAAACATTCTTTCCATCAATTTGGATATCCTCAACCATATTAAGGGTTACGAGGTCTTTGCCGAGGTCTGGCTCTTGCACTTCGCTAAGCGCTTCCAGCACTTTTTCTTTGGTAATCATCATAAAGAAACCTTTGTTAAATCAAATTTGAATAGCGGCAAAAATACAGTCCTGCCCTCATCTTTGCTATGACTGAAAGCTTATGAGCCTATGTGGTTTATGAGCACCGATAGCATGCTGAACCGATTACTATTCCTCTTATTGCTCCCTCCAATTTTTGCCACTTCGGTAGATGCCCAAGATCGGCATGAAGATGATATTGTCCAACTTACAGGGATCACTATTACCGCAGACAGCCTTAGGGTTGTTCCGGGCACTACCGTGAGCGTGAAGAACAAATACCGAGGGGTTATTTCTTCCGATTTGGGGGTGTTTTCTATAGTTTGTTTGAAGGGCGATACCCTGGAGTTTACCAGTATTGGCTTCCGGCCAAAAACCTATGTTGTTCCTCGCAGAATTCAGGGGCAATATTTCTCGATGATTCAATTGATGGTTCAGGACACTTTTTACTTGCCCGAAACCATCGTAAGGCCGCTTCCTCAAAAAGGAGAGTTTGATTACGCCTTCAAGAACTGGCAAATCCCCGACGACCAATACGAGTTGGCGCGGAAAAATACTGATGCTTTGACGCTCCGTGCTTTAGCCTATACCATTCCAAGAGATGGCCGTGAAAATCAGGCTGCCTATCAAGCAGGGCTGGCAAAGGATGCCATCTATTATGGGCAAGTTCGTCCAAATCTCATTTTTAATCCGCTTGCTTGGGCAGAGTTTTTCGAGGCCTGGAAAAGAGGCGATTATCGTCGGAAGAACCAAGTGGCTTCGCAGTATTGAGCGTTGGTAGGTTTTTAGAAAAAAAATAGGGACAGTTTCGCGATTGAAGTCGAAAAGTCCTCAAATCACTTTGTTGGAAAAAGCATTTACTAAACATTTACTAGAATTTTTTGAGGGTACTGGGGTTAATGGTTTGCTTTGCATCTATTGAAAATTTTAGTTTCAAAAGAAATCCATTCAAGCCAAAAATTCCCTATACTGCTGCTGCCTCCGCTCACTTCCGCCCTGCCCCATATTCCTAAGCGCATTTGGCGAAGGCGAAAACAAGATTTTTACTTTGTAAATCTTGGTGTCAATCTTTAGTGTGAATTCCTTTTTAGCGGTCGGAATTGTGGAATGGTAAGTCTTAAAGTAAACATTCACTTGCTTCTTTATGAAGTCACTCGTATAGATTAAAGTATCAATTTGTGGATTGTCAGACAACAATTTGCGCAAATCTTTTCGTTCAATAATGTCAAGATTTTCGTCTGAAGAATTGTCCTCTTTCCGTTGGCAAGACGCAACTATATCCGTTATCCCCATTCCGTTTTCAGCCAGAACCTGCTTTCTCTGTTCAACCGCAGTGTTCGTATTGGCTTCTTCAAGTGAAATATTGAAAACAGCCCCCACTAAGCGCCAAAAGCTATTATCCTTACTTCCGTAATAAAAATCTACATCCTTCGTTTCCAATACCTTTTCACCATTTTTCAATACACAAAATCGCTGTGGCGGAATCGAACCAATGATTAATTTGGTCGCATTTTTTGGTATAAATGGTTGATAGGGATGTGTTTCCAGTTCGTTTTTTGTGGTTGTCATCGTTACAAATTTGGGCTCTAAAGTAGTGAAAATAGTGTTACTGTACGATATTAAATTTCATTATTTAGCTACACTAAAATCGTTTGCTCCTAATCGCTTTCCGTAGAATAATTATAAATTGAAGACTTTTGCCGTCGTTACTACCTATAATACGAATTGAGATAAAGATAGCTAGTGGAATTTATCCAACTGCAAATTCAGAAAAAAAGCAACAAGCAGATAAAGCATAAGGCTTTTATCCGCATCAATAAGAAATTGGCAATCATTTGGTAGCATAAGGTTATATGGGCATCCTGTCTTTGCTTTGCGACACACAATTAATGCCCAAATTATCTTGAACAGGGTTTCTCTTTTGAGAATACAGCTAACTTGCACCGCTGAAACGGGCTTTATAGTTATAATGCCTGCATTCAAGGATAAAGAGGAAAATAAGCATGAAAAATATAGAATTCAAAACAGCCGAAGAAGCAGTAAAGGTTGTAAAGTCTGGAAATCGGGTATTTCTCCAAGGAAGTGCCGCTACTCCTGTCCTGCTTATTGAGGCACTGCAACAAAGGCATGCGGAATTGAGAGATGTAGAGTTAGTAAGTATTACAACTATGGGTGAGATTGATTTCAATAATCCTACTTATCGGAATAGTTTTTACTTCAATTCGCTTTTTGTTTCTGCAAATACTCGAGATGTTGTAAACAGTGAAAGAGGGGAATACGTCCCTATCTTTTTAAGTCAGATACCGCAGCTTTTCACCAAAAATATCCTGCCGCTCGACGTTGCTTTTATCCAGGTTTCACCGCCCGACAAGCATGGCTATTGTTCTCTTGGCGTGTCTGTGGACATAGCAAGGGCGGCCGTTGATACCGCAAGACATATTGTTGCTTTGGTGAACCCACAAATGCCAAGAACACATGGTGATGGCTTTGTACACGTCAGTAAAATTAATTCTTTCGTCTTCTGCGATACAGCGTTACCAGAGATGGATTATGCGTCAAAATCAAATAGTATTGTCGAAAAAATAGGGATGAATGTTGCTTCAATGATTGAAGATGGCAGCACCTTGCAACTAGGTATTGGCAGTATTCCTGACCAGATATTGCATAACTTGGGACATCTTAAAAATCTTGGCTTGCACACGGAAATGTTTTCAGATGGCGTAATACCACTAATTGAAAATGGCGTGATTGATAATTCCTTAAAAAGAATAAATAGAGGACGTTCTCTAACCAGCTTTATTGTCGGGACAAGGAAGGTATATGATTTTGTGGATGACAATCCTTCTGTTTGGGTGAGGGATATTAGCTTTGTCAATGACACAGCCATCATTCGCAAAAATCCTAAAGTCATTGCCATTAATAGTGCCATTGAATTGGATATTACTGGGCAGGTTTGTGCAGATTCAATAGGAACTTATCAATATTCAGGCATAGGTGGGCAAATGGATTTTATACATGGCGCGTCTTTATCGGAAGGAGGGAAAGCTATTATTGCTCTACCCTCCACTACCTCTAAGGGAATTTCACGCATTGTTCCATTTTTGAAAGAAGGTGCAGGTGTAGTGACTACTCGAGGGCATATTCATTGGGTGGTGACGGAATATGGCATTGTAAACCTGTTTGGCAAGAACTTAGAGCAACGAGCGAAAGCATTGGTAACTATTGCGCATCCAGATCATCGGGAAATGCTTGAAAGGGCGGTGTTTGAGCGGTTTGAGAAGTAGGGAGAGACTGACCGATTCCCGCAAGCAAGACGCGTGGCGCCTGCAACGTTCTTGTGAGCGGCTTGATATTTAGTTTTCATCTTTTTCGGAACTTAATTTCTATAATATATCTCAGTCT
>JBDTKK010000123.1:0-9269 GCA_039935335.1 Chitinophagaceae bacterium | reverse complement strand
GAACAGGTGATGCTGTAGTGATAACGCCCGAAGGCAAAGTTGATTTTCAGGGAAGAATTGATGACCAAATAAAACTGCGTGGCTATCGGATAGAATTGGGGGAAATTGAAGTTCGCTTGAATTCCTTGGAAGGAGTGGCGTCTGCGGCTGTGGCCGTAAAGAAAGACGGGACAGACCAAGACACCTTGGTGGGCTATGTGGTGATGAAAGAAGATTTCCCGTTTGAGGAACATGCCATGAGAATTGCGCTGGCAAAGGCTTTGCCCTCCTATATGGTGCCGGCAGTGGTCACGCCTCTTTATTCCATGCCGCGACTTTCTAGTGGAAAGATTGACCGAAAATCTTTACCGATTCCTGAAGCTTTAATGCTCATTTCTAGCGACCAAGCGGATGAGCCCATCAACCTCAATGCGCCAATAGAATTAAGAGTATTACAATTGCTTCGTAAGGTTTTTCCTGGAAAGGAAATTTCTCCCGGACAAGATTTTTTTGACGACCTCGGCGGGCATTCTTTACTAGCAGCGGTTGTCGTCTCGCGCTTGCGCAAAGAAGCCGGTATTCCACACGCCTCACTCAAAGATTTGTACCTGCAACGTCCTCTCATTAAGACAATTGCATTGTGGGAGAAATCTGCGGCGGAAAAGCCAGATACCAAGCGAGTATATCATCCTGTAGATAAGAAGAAGCATCTGCTGTGTACTGTTGCTCAGTCTTTTGCGTTGCTTGTTATTTATGGTTTGTTTGCGATGCAGATATTTCTGCCATTCCTGAGTTACTATACAGTCTATAATCGCCTGTCCGACCAAAGTGCCTATTTCACGCTCCATCAATCGTTAGCGTTTGGTGCTGGTATTGTGGTTGCTTTTGGCGTTTTTGCTTTGATGCCCATCTTTTTTTCGGGTCTTAGTATTATCGGGAAAAGGCTCATCATCGGCAAGCTGAAAGAAGGGGATTATCCGCTGTGGGGGCGCTATTATTTCCGCTGGTGGCTTGTAAAATCTTTTGAAAAGTTGACACCGATGGAGTACCTGAATGGCACGCCACTTTATCCTTTTTATCTTAGGATGCTGGGCGTGAAAGTGCATGATACCGCGCAATTGAGTGCGATGCAAATTGGTGCCGAGGATTTAGTGAGCATAGGAGAAGATGTAAGCATTGCCTCTGGAGTAATCATCAATAACGCTTTTGTGGAAGATGGATTACTGAAGCTTCGTCGGGTGGATATTGGTGCCCATGCCTATTTTGGCAGCAGTGCAGTAGTGGGTGGTGATACGAAAATTGAAGAATGGGGGGAATTGCAAGATTTGAGCTACCTCCCGGTTGGCAAAACCATTGCTCGCGGGGAAGTGTGGCAGGGGAGTCCCGCAGCATTACTCTATACTAGAAAAGACGAAGATTTTTTCCAGCCTTTGGAAATCAGCAAGGCCAAAAGAAATTGGTATAAACTCTATTTCTCGCTCTCGGCTCTCATCTTTCCCCTCTTCGTTTTGTTGCCGCTTATACCAACAGTGGTTACGCTGCACAAACTCGATAATGCCGCCGCCCCCTACAACTTCGACTATCTGATTATTTCGCCTTCCCTGGCCCTAGCGTACATCATCATTTTTGCTTTGCAAACGATTGTCGTCAGCCGAATATTACAGCGGGATATGAAGCCTGGCGTGCATTCCATTTATTCGGGGTTCTATTATCGCAAATGGCTTTCCGACCAGTTTATGTCGATTTCGCTCATCGTCATGCACCCGATTTTTGCTACGGTTTTTGTATCCGATTTCTTTAGGGCACTTGGTGCAAAAGTGGGAAAGAACACGGAAATTTCTACGGCCGCATCCGTCACCCATCCACTCTTAGAAATTGGTAGTGGCTCTTTCATTGCCGATGCAGTTACTCTTGGCGAGGCCGATGTGCGAGGACAACGCCTTATTCTTGAAAGGACAAAAATTGGCAGCGTTTCTTTTGTTGGAAATAGTGCCCTCATCCCCCAAGGCTATACCTTGCCAGACCATATGCTTGTCGGCGTGCTTTCCACCCCGCCAACGGTCGAACAGCTTGCTCTGGGAGATGCAAAGGATTATTTCGGATCGCCGGCTATTGCACTTCCACGCCGGCAAGAAAGTCAAGCCTTTTCTGAAACATTGACCACCTTTCCGGCGGCGCATATTCGCTTTGCCCGCACGCTCGTGGAGTTTATTCGGATTCTTATTCCAGAGACCTTCATCATTTGCATGTCCGTCATCTTCATTGCCTATGGCCACGATCTGGTGACTAAAGAACCTTGGTGGAAAGCGATGATAGGAATTCCCTTCTTTTATCTACTCACTATTGGCTTGCCTTCGTTCTTATTTACCGCAGTTTTGAAATGGGTTTTTGTAGGAAAATATCGAGCTGCTAATTTCCCGATGTGGAGCTGGAATGTATGGCGGAGCGAGGCTATTACCAGCACTTACGAAGCGCTTGCGGTTCCATTTTTCCTTGGCTTTTTAACAGGCACAGCCTGGTTGCCTATTGTGCTTAGATTGATGGGTGTAAAGACCGGAAAACGGATTTTTATGAACACCACCGACATCACGGAATATGACATGGTGACGATTGGCGATGAGTGCCAGCTCAATGAAAGTTGTGGCCCACAAACCCACCTTTTTGAAGACAGAGTAATGAAGATTGGCGCAGTGAACATTGGCGCAAGAACCACGATAGGCACGCGTTCCATCATCTTGTACGATAGTGAAGTAGGCGATGACGTAAAACTCGAACCCTTGAGTCTAGTGATGAAAGGGGAGCGGCTTCCTGCTGGCACTTGCTGGACGGGTAGCCCTGTGCGGAGTGCTTGAGGATTCGATTTGACGATTAATAAATAAGGTGTTGGAAGTTTTCACCACGGAGGCACGGAGATACTGAGTTACACGGAGCACGGGAAAGTGAAATTGAGAAAAGAGACCAAAGAGAAAAACTGCGTTTTTGTTCAAAAAGAATTCCTAAAAGCGAAGGCGATTTGCTGACCTTGGAATTGAATTTCCGCTCGCCGATTATTTGAACAGACTATGGATTATTGATTCCTGCGGGGCATCACGGATATTGCTGGACGAGAGCACCAAGCGCACGAAGAGGTGCTAAGTAGCTTGGATGATTTCCCCCAAATGTCTTGATACATGATAATTGGTATTTGACACCCTAGGTCCCTCTACTACGTCCCAACACTTTTCGCCTCTTGCCTTTCGCCTTTTGTCTTTTGTCTTTTGCCTTTTGTCTTTCGCCTTTTGCCTTTCGCCTTTCGCCTTTTGCCTTTTGCCATTTGCCATTTGCCTTTTGCCTTTCGCCTTTTGCCTTTTGCCTTTTGCCTTTTGCCTTTTGCCTTTTGCCTTTCGCCTTTTGTCTTTTGCCTTTCGCCATTTGCCTTTTACCTTTTGTCTTTCGCCTTTTGCCTTTCGCCTTTTGCCTTTCCTCCCCCCACTCACCGAACCCATTCCACTACTTACCGACACTAAACTCTGAATAGCCTAAGTCTGCTATTTTAGGGCTGTTGCGCTATCTACTTTTACAAAAAATAGGAACATGGACTACAGAAGAATTCGCGATGAGCATAGCGACTATAGCGGCTTTCGCCGCGAAATAGGCAAACGCAAAGAACGTGGACGAATAGTTTTTGGCGTGTTTGCCGCTATTGCCGGTTTGCTCCTATTACTCCACAATCTCTTTCCTCAATTCGGCTACTTATTTCACGTTTCCTGGCCAGTCATTCTGATTATTATTGGCCTAGCCATTGGCATCAAAAATAATTTCCGCCGCAACGCTTGGTGGATTCTAATCCTAATCGGTGGAGTTTATCTGGTACAGCCCTACTTTTTCTCAGAAGTAGCTACGAGCAAAATCGTCTGGCCCTCTTTACTTATTATTCTAGGCTTAGTCATGATTTTCAGAAATAGGAATTTTGATAAAAGCTGCCGCCATCGCGGGTTTGATGCTACTACCAGCGATGCGGACACACTGAATGTGGATGTCACCTTTGGTGGACGAAAGGAAATAGTCACTTCTAAAAACTTCAAAGGAGGAACCGTCAAGGCTACTTTCGGTGGTGTAGAGATTAACCTTGTGTCAGCAGAGAGCGGCCCAGAGCCAATGGTACTCGACATGTATATCAACTTTGGCGGAGCAGAGCTAATCGTTCCCGCACATTGGGATATTCAAAACGAGATTAGCCCAACAATGGGAAGTGTGGAAGACCAGCGCAGAGCCTATCCCAGCGCGGCGAATGAAGAAAAACACCTTCTCATTTTGCGGGGAACTTGCACTTTCGGTTCTGTAGAAATTAAGAGCTACTAAGCTGCCGATTTCTATATGAATGTACTTTCGAAAATCAAGTGGTTGTACCCGGGGATTTGCCTCATTCTGTGCATTATCCAGTTAGCAATACTGCATTATGTCTTCGGGTTTCTTTGGGTAGATGCCATTAAGGAAACAACGGTTTTCGCTAGTCTTTTAATCCTTTCCGGCGCACTCCTTCAATGGCTTCTAAAAGCTTATACTGCTCGACTTGGAAAGGTTCTTTTTGCGGTGGCAATGGGACTTCTCCTAGGTCTTTGCGCTGGGTATTTTCATTTCGAAATTGTCAGCATCTTACTGAAAGATTTGCCCAATGGAGTCAACGATTTTCAAAAGGCAATACTGGAAATCGGCCCCTGGATAGACTATCCCTATGTACTCATTATTTATGCCCTCTTCACTGCGCTTTATGAGCAGATTGAAATGCTGCAACGCCGCTACAGTCGCCATCAAGACACGGAAGCATTGCATAAAGAAGCTGAACTTTTTAAACTCCGGCAACAGCTTCAACCCCACTTTTTGTACAATAGTCTCAATGCGATTTCTGCACTCATAATCCTAGAGCCCAATAAGGCAGAGCTGATGATAAGCAGGCTTAGTGATTTCTTGAGAAGCTCGGTAAAACAAGGGAGTAGCGAGCAAGTTTCCTTGGAAGAAGAACTCTCCTTTTTAAAGAATTATCTCTGGATAGAAACCGTTCGTTTCGGTGATAGACTACAGGTAGAATGGAACTTGGATGAAGCTGCGATGGGCGCAATAATGCCTCCATTTTTACTGCAACCTGTCATGGAAAATGCTATTCGCTTTGGGGTGTATGGTCGCTCCGGAACAGTAATTATTTCTGTAAGAATTACGTTGGAATTTGGCTTGCTTCGAATTACTATTTCTAATCCGTTTGACCCTACGATGAAGGCTGAAAGCGGTACTGGCTTTGGCCTTTCAGGTATTCGGCGCAGGCTATATCTAAGCTATGGAAGGCAGGATTTATTCAGTACCGAAGGGAAAGACGGTTACTTTTTCACCACTATTTCTATTCCACAATAATTATGAATAAGGTTATCATTATTGACGACGAACCATTGGCACGTAAGCTAATTGCCAGTTTTTTATCTGCACATCAGGATTTTGAAATAGTTGCCGAATGTGTCGACGGATTTGAAGGTGTAAAAGCCATTCAAGAGCATCAGCCGGATTTAATTTTCCTCGACATCCAAATGCCCCGATTGAGTGGTTTTGAGATGCTCGAGTTGATAGACAATCCCCCTGGTGTCATCTTCACCACCGCGTTCGACCAATATGCTATTGATGCTTTTGAGGCTCATGCTGTGGACTACCTTCTAAAGCCCATAAATCGGGAACGGTTTGATAAAGCAGTTGATAAATGGAAACAACTTCGACCTTCAATTCAGCAGTCAGTTTCTTTGCCTGCTCTTGCTGAAAGTCTTGCTGCTGGCTATTCCCAACGTATTGTACTTAAAGACCGAGGTGCTATCCGCATCATTCCTGCCAAGGATATTCATTATATAGAAGCCTCCGACGACTACATTAAAATCGTGTGCGAAGAAGGTGTTTTTCTTAAAAAACAGACAATGGGAACGGTAGAGAAAATCCTAGATCCGCAGCAGTTTGTACGCGTGCATCGTTCTTGGATTGTGCCTGTTTCCGAGATTGGAAAAATAGAACCTTACGAAAAAGAAAGCCACATTGCAAAGCTGCAATGTGGCGCGAAGGTTTTGATTTCTAAAAGTGGCATGACCAAGCTGAAAACCGTGCTGGGATGGTGATGCAGCAAGGATAGCTTAAGGATGTCGTAGTTCGTGTCTCCCCGCACCACTAAGTTTCCGGAGAATTATCCGTCGGATTTTTCTTTTTCTCTAAAATATAACGAACAAGCAAAACGCCACCCACGCCAATTGTTGTAAGTATCAAGACGGCCATCGGCTCCTTAGTCAGGTACACTTCCAATGCATCTCTTGTAACTGGCCCTTTGTAAATGGCAGCGATGTAAATGCTTCCTAAAAGGGCATAGGAAAGGAAGAAAGCAATGAACGTTATAACACCCCACAGGAGCGGGTTTAGCCCTTTTTTCTTAGCTATTCGGATGTTGGAATAAATCAAAATTCCGAGTAAGAATAATATTAGCATAGTCTGTTTTATACGGCCTCCATAAATGCCGATACACTCTCCATTACATGGTTTAATTGCGCCTCGTTCAAGCCGTGATGGCAGGCCAACAACATACCACCGCGCATCACTTTGTCCGACTCGGGATAGCCATCTGGAGATGCTTTGTGAGCCACATTCTTAAAGCCCGGCTGCCGAAGAATATTCCCTGTAAAAACTGTGCGAGTTTGAATGTTTCTCTTCTCTAAGAATATCTGCAAATCGCGGCGAATGAACGGCGCAGTCTCCCGAATAGTGATGGCAAAAGCGAGCCAACCCGTACGGCTGTTTGGTAATTGTTTTGGTAGAATAAAAAACTCTTCCCATTGGCTGAAAAATTCCCGCATCCTGCGATAGTTCTCCGTACGGGTATCAATATTCCAAGCGAGGTTATCCAATTGAACTAAGCCAAATGCGGCACCTAATTCAGCAGGTTCGATATTAAATCCAGGCTCTTCAAACACGAATTTTGCATCGTAAGGAATGCCGTCAACCTCAACATTGAAGCGGTTTTCAATAGCCTCGCTTTCTACAAAAAGAGAGGAACTGCGTCCCCAACTTCTGAGCAAACGACCGCGGTTATAAAAAGCTTCTGTATTCACACAAAGCATCCCACCATTGCCTGCACAATTGATGATGTGCGAGCCATAAAAAGAAGTCGTGCTCATGTCGCAAAAACGACCGGAGGACTGGCCATTAATTTCTGCGCCAATTGTATCAGCGCTATCTTCCAGAACAAACAAATTATGACGGTCGGCAATCTCGCGAAGTCGCGCCCAGTCCGGTAAATTGCCGATTAGGTTAGGAATCACCATTGCCTTGGTATTGGGCGTAATCATGGCTTCTACCTTGCTGGCATCGGTATTAAAAGTGCCTTCCTCTACATCTACAAACGCAGGAATCCAACCCTTCTTTACAAGCGGAGCAACTGTGGTGGAAAAGGTCAAAGCGGGTGTAATAATTTCACTGCCTTTTGGGAAGTCCATCAGCTCTGCCGCGAGGTATAATGCGGAGGAACCGCTGTTGACCATGATGCCATATCGCTTGTCATACAGCTTAGCTACACGCTCTTCCATTTCGCGGACATGCTTGCCCATCTGCGTAGTGCTGCGCAAAACCTTGTTGACAGCTTCAATTTCCGGCTCGTCATAAACGGCTTTGCCGTAGGGGACGTGGATATAATCGGTTTGAACCATTTTTTGTGGATGATTTTTTAATAAAATGGAATGCGAATGTAGGGGAAGAAGCGGCTAAGGGCGCGGATTGTGTGGAAAGGCTGTGTGAAGTTTTCCCTAAGCTCTTACATCTTTATAAGTCTCTGCGTTTTTGTCCATCACATGCTTGGCGTATGTGCATATTGGCGTGATGCTCAACCCATTTTTTCGGGCAAAGGCAACCGTGGATTCCAGCAATATTTTACCCACTCCTTTTCCGGCTAAAGAGTCATCAACTTCTGTGTGGTCAATGCTGATTTGATTATCGCTAATCTTGCTGTAATACATGCCAGCAAGCTCTTTCCCGCCTTCTTCATAAAAGAAATGCCCGCCGTCCGTGTTTGTTTTTTGTTGGATGTTCATGATGTTCAAAATTTGCTGCAAGGTATTTGAAGAATGGAGGGCGGCATTGATACCGCGATTGTTTGACTAAAGAATTGCCCGCACGGTCATTTGCCCAGTGTGTACTGTCGTTCCTGTTCCTGGTTTTCTGCCTTGGTATTCAATGGAAAGTTCAATGCCTTTACCGATGCGCCTGTCCCAATTGGCACTCCACAAATAGTTGGCTCCGGGAGTCAAGGCATCCAGCATGGTAAAGGCCACTGGAGCGGTAGTTAGTCCGTCGTAGGTAATGCCCGCGTAGCCTGCCTTTATAGAAAAGATTCCTGAAATCGGTTTGCTGTATTTGAACTCTAAATCACCGCGCTGGATAGTCGCTTTTTCGCCACCATATTGCTGCTCATTATTCCGTTTTTCATATTGAATAGTGCCTGTAATTCTAATCGTTCCTCTGTAGAGCCAGGTCAAAGCTGGAGCAACATTTTCACTGCGAACAGCATAGGTTCGGCCATCGCTCAAGGCCGATGCATATCCTCTCAAACCCGCGCTGGTACTAAGATTGGCACTAAAGTTTTGATTGACATTCCAACGGAATTTCCCCGTGTGTTGACTATTCGACATACCCTCCACGCCGTAGGTGAGCAGTTGCTTGCTAGAGTTGTGGAGGTAGGTGTATTCCAGTCCGTAGTGTGTATTGTTTCGGTTGAAAAACAGCGTGTTACTCAAAGAAGTTCCGGCATTGATGATACGGTCATCGCGAAGTGTAGAAAGGAAAGGATTGATGGCTTGTAAGCCCGAAGTATTGGTCAGTCGATTTGTGATTTGAAGCGAGCCCTGATCAGATATTCTTGAAACGAATTTCTTAAAGCCTGTGACTTTTAGTCCAAAATATAGCGCAGGATCCAAGGAAATACTTTGGTTGAAAGTGACGTAATTCACCCGCACATATTCATTGGTTGGCGTAAGGATTCTGATGAATTTTTTCTGGTCTGGATAGACACCAACTTGAAATTCATTCGCTTGTTGCACGCCGTCATTATTATAGTCTATCCAATAGTAAACCCCTTGCCCAGCGGGCACTTCAACGTAAGTGAAGCTTTGTTTTTGCTCCTGTCCGGCACCAGTCTCGTACAATGATTGTAGGTTGATAGCTCCTTTCAAAAAGGCTCCTGAATATTCTATTCTTCCTAATCCCGTTTCCTCGTTTTTTTGATTGTTGAAAAGCGTGTCGTC
>JBDTKK010000122.1:0-6653 GCA_039935335.1 Chitinophagaceae bacterium | reverse complement strand
AGATGCTTCCAAGTAAGACAAAGCCGATACCAGTAATAGCTCTTATGCTCCCCGCCCCCGGCATAGCGATAGTAGCGGATATCCTTTTGTTCGCCTCCGATGTCGATTGAATTAAAGAAGGTGCTCCCAGCGAACAAAAGATAGCAGCGGATAGCGCGGTTTGTCGGCCTGCTAAGGTTTCGTTTTGAACTTAGCAAGGCGCTTATGGCAGGCCGACAAAATGCCCCAAATCCCCATCCAGCGGAAATTCATGGTAGCCACGAAACTTTTTTAGGAGCGCCGGAAACTGTGCCCGTTCATAGCTATATCGGATTTCCAGTTCATCTTCCGACAGGATTTGTACGCCATAGGATTGGTGAAACCTAATGACCGTTTTATTTCCAGTGCGCACCTCGGAGAGTGCCGTCTCCAGCCCCAGCACTATGAAGCCCAAATAGTAGATGAGCAGTGTGCTTTCGATCGCCGTGTACATCGGCGCATCGGGTTTGATAATCCATCGCCCCCAATTGAAAGTGCCGACAGCATCGTCAATCTGGTAGATAGAAACTACGCCAAGTCGCTCGCCTGTTTTGGTCTCAATTACGAAGTTGTATTCGCCGGCTCTTGCGCTCGCTTTCCTAATCCATTCTTCCTGCAAGGAAAGCTCCGGCGGTGTAGGATTGAGGTATTGATTGAGCGTCGGGTCGAGCCGTAAAGCAAGAATAAACGCCGCATCCGCTTCCGAGGAAGAACGAAGCTGGATATGCTTTCCAACGATGAGCTCTTGTAAAAACACGACTGAAGTTTAGGGTTTGAAGAACACTTTCTTGGAAAGCGCGTCTATTAAATTATAGCCATCCCAGAGATAGCTGAAATCGAGTGCGGCCCCTATGGGTACAATCCGGTCAATGCCTTGGCCATGTGCCAGACTTTTTAATTGTTCCAGTTCCTTTTCCTTGAAGCCGAAATGAGCGAGCGTTTGAACTTTATTGTTGCGCTCGGTTTGAATATCCGCAATGCTTTCCACCTTGTGGATGTAGAAATATCCGCCGCCGCAAGTGTGTAATTCTTCGAGAGTAGTGCCTTGTTCCAATGTTGCAAAAAAGGAGTAATTATCGCCGGAAGTGCTCAGCAATTTATTGTCTAAAGCATCATCCACAGCCTGATTTAGCTTAAGCGAAGCCAAAGAAGACACGTCAGTTTGATATTGCTCGGCCACTAGTTTTGAGAGCATCCTTCCGAGCGCATTTTCGCAGCGTTCGCAGTCTGGTTGTGTACCAATGAAGTACAATACTTGCGGCGAAGCACAGCCCTTTTGGTCGAATGTATAGGCATCATTGTACAGCTTTTTGCTCAACGCAGTTTGCTCCTCTTTCGTCAGTTGATTGAATGTCGCTGCTTGAATACAAGCGATGGAAATCCGGTCTGAAAAAAGCAAATCACGTGTGCGTACTTGGGTTGGAAATTGCTTGAAAATATTGATAGTATTATCGCCGCCCCAGATTACCCGAGCTTGGCAATTCAGGGATAAATAACTGCTGATGGCATCATCGTGGCCGTAGGAAATAATGTTGATGTAGTGGCTCAAAAAGGAGAATTCAGGATCTTCTAGTATTTTGTTGAGGATGCCAAACAGGAGTTCAATTTGCGGCGCATCCATCCGCTCGGAAATGCGGAGAATATTTTTATTGCCGGCCAGCAGTGAAATCGCAAAACTGTAGATGAACATCGTATCTACATTGGCGGGGCAAACGTGGAAAACGGTGCCAATCGCAGCAGGTATCAAATGAGCTTTCGCGTTGGGCTGCGTGTTTTCGGCGATGATGGAAAGGATATTGGTTCGCCGGATATAAAATGCGAGCGCCACCATTTCAGGTAATGCCCGCAACTGGCTGTGGGCAAGGATTTGGCGGGAAAGTTCATTGAGAAAATCAACGCTGCGCGGGTCAAAGAATTGAAGTTCCGAAGTGGAGGGAAAGTAGGCAGGCAGGTCTTCCACCTCAATCATGGCTTCATAGGGCGTTCTTAATTTTAGCTGCATGTCAGGGCGTTTTAAAGGTGTCGCTACAGCCGCGTAATTCTGCCTTTTTAGCACGGCCAATAATCTTGAAATACTTTCCCTTCCAGCCATTTGAGGCATCATCTTCGCCCATCAATACTCCTATGTCCTCGGTAAGAATAGAATGCCCTGGATAGCTCTCCGGTAAGGCACTTATCAACTGTATCAAGCCGGGAACACCTTTAGGCTGTAGCGAAAAATCGGCTGGATTTCTGATGAGCACATCGGCAAAATTCGGGCAATGCAAATAACCCTCACTATTCTCGACAAACACGGAGCCAATTTGCTCGATCATTCCGTAGAAATTATAGACTTTATAAAGGCCAAATTTCTCTTGCAAAGCGGCTTTGAATACTTCATTCGTGACGGCGAGATCGGTCAGCTTTTTCCAGCCGCCACTATGCAGGAGAATCGCTTTGCTCAAATCATATTTCTTGTCCGTCTTTGCCTGATAGAGATACAACCATACCATAAATGTGAAACCAAAAATCAACATTTCGTTGCCGTTATGTCGTTCCAAAAAGGCCTCGAAAGTGGCTAAGTCGAATTCGAAATTTTCGTCCAAAACATAGGTGTGATCTTTCCCAAAAACTGCCAGTCCCAGTATGCCAGCAGCGCGTGCCGAAAAGCTTTTTGGATTGGCGAAAACGGCTTTAGAATCAATCACGAGCATCGGCAATCTTTTCTGCCCCAGTACATGCCCAATGATTTTGGAAAGGGCGCGTGTTTGTAATTGTGCCGCTTCCTTATCGAGGTATATTTTGCTGAGCTGCTGGCCTGTTGTGCCGCTCGACGTGAGGACTTTCAAGATCTCTGCGTCGGGTATGCTTTTAAGCTGATGATTTTTAAATGCGGCAACCGGAAGAAAGGGTAAATGCTCGAGCTTGCCATCTAGCAACGAATCGCTAAAAACCGTGCTGGCAATGCGTTTGTATTCCTGCGAACGCTGTAAATGCCATTCATGTAAGTGCTGCAATGCTGGCCGCAACAATAGCTGCTTTTCCTCCTTGCCCAAGGAATATTGTGGCGCATCAAGCAGCTTAGTCAGTGTGGGCGACATAGCGTTCTGAAATTTTCTGGTAATCAATTTTCCCATTGGTCGACAAGGGGAATTCAGTCATCATCAAAGTCTTTATTACTGTGGGATGAAGCTTAAAATGTTCTTGAATAAAGGTTCTGGCTGCCGGCAAACTCTCTTCTTTCCCCGCCAAAATGAGGTACTTGTCTTCGAGGCCAACGCAGCGTATATCATTGATGTTTGCTTGGCTTAACGCCGTCTCTAACTCGTCAAGGTTAATACGGTTGCCAAAGAGCTTTACAAATCTTTTTAGTCTGCCCGTAACGTAGAAATAGCCTTCCTCATCTACTCTCGCCAAGTCGCCGGTAGCCAGCCATTCTGGTTGCTCGTAAGTTTTGAGGTCGACAAACGATTGGCAATAACCGCCAAAGACATTGGGGCCTTTATAGCATAGTTCGGAAGAGCTTTCTTCTAGCCGCAGTTGTCCGCCGGGAATAGGAATACCGATCGCGCCAATTTTCTGTAGGAGCTTTTCTGTGGGTACATACGCCATACGGGCGGTGGCCTCCGTCTGCCCGTACATCACGAAAAAGCGTAGGCTTTTCTGTAAGGCAAAGTCGGCAAATTTCTCAGTGAGTGATATAGATAATCTGCCGCCAGCTTGTGTAAAATAGCGCAAGGAAGGAAGCTCCTTTTTCATAAAGCCAATGCGCTGAAACATCTCATAGACAAAGGGTACACCTGCCAGACTTGTAAAGCCAACTCGACTGAATTGCTCCCAAAACTCCTTCATTAAAACATCTTTGGTGGTACAGGCAATAGTGCCGCCAAACAAAGCGTTGCTGGTGAATACAGACAAGCCATAAGAGTAGGAAATGGGTAAATTTAGCGGCGCAACATCCTGGGAGTTGATTGGGAGGTAGGTAGCAATCGAAGTGGCATTGCTAATAAGGTTTTCGTCCGATAGCTTTACAAATTTCGGAGAGCCTGTGGAGCCGGAAGTGCTGAGTAGAAGTCGGATTTTTGAATGAATTTCCAAGGCCGCCGGCTGTCTTGCTAACCATATTTCTGAATCGGGTTTGCCGTCGTAATCAGGAATCGCCTGTCTGGTATTATCAACAATAAGTGCTGGTAAATAAGCCAACTCGAGTGCTGCTTTTTGCGCTGCCGAAAGCGCAGGATTGAGCAGTGCAAGAACATGAGGACTTTCCAAAAAAGCCAGCAAGAACTTTATAGAATGCAGGGAATTATCGAGGTACAGAAAAGCGAGAGAACGGGCTTGCACAGGAATGGAAGGCAAATCGAGCTCGGCAAAGGAATGCGTTTCTCCCGAATTTTCGTCCCAAAAACGGAGTGCTTTATTCTTTGAAATTTCCTGAAATAAGCTCATCATATAGTCATACCGCCATCCACGCCAATCACCTGAGCGGTAACATACGCAGACAAATCGGAGGCTAAAAATAAGGCCACTTTGGCAACGTCCTCTGGTGTGCCCATTCGCTTCATGCCAATATTGCCCAGAGTTTTTGCTTTAGCCGCTTCGGGAATAGTGGCGACGAGCCCGGTGTCTATAAATCCTGGAGCCAAGGCATTGACACGGATGTTGAGCGGTGCCAGCTCTTTGGCAAGTGATTTTGTAAATCCAATGATGGCACTTTTGGAAGCCGCATAGGCCGATTGCCCCGCGCTGCCTTGTACGCCAACGATGGAAGAAATATTAATAATGGAGCCACCTCGCTTGCGTATCAAGTCTTTCATCAGTGCTTGCGTCACGAGGAAACTACCATAGACATTGGTCTCAAAATTCCCCATCAGCACAGCTTCTTTCATCATCATCAATGGAGCATCGAGCATGACCCCGGCGTTGTTCACGATGATATCTACTTGAACCTTCCCGGCGATTTCCTGACGTGCATTTTTGATGCTCTCTGCATTCCTTACGTCCACTTCTGCGATGTGTACCTGCACGGCATGACGCGCCATTATTTCCTGCCGAACAGTTTCTAAAGATTCCTTTTGCCGCGACCATAAAACGAGGTCAGCACCATTGGCCGCAAAAATCTCTGCGATGGCTTTGCCGATACCTTTTGAGGCGCCGGTGATTAATGCAGTTTTGCCTTGTAGCATTTAAAACACGATGTGCAGCTTGGTGAGAATTTCTTTTGCTTTAGCTACGGAGCTCATATCTATCACATCGTCTGTATCAATAGACACGTCAAAGACCTCTTCGAGTTGGCTGATTAAAATCATGTGCGACACAGAATCCCATTCAGGAATGCTATGATACGCTAGTGAATCCACCACCACAGACGGCTCTATGGAAAGGGCTTCGGCAAAGGCGGCGGTCAGTTTTTCGTTGTTGGTCATCGGGGGGCAAAATGGCCGACAAAAGTAGCGAACTTGGGTTAATGGAAATGGGAGGGGGCAGAATCCATAACTACTGTTCATTTATCCATTCCTTTCCCGGCCAAGTACGGTGTCAATTTGAAAGAGATTTCGCAGCATTTCACTAAGCGCAATTCAGTCTTGGAGATTGATTTGCCGCCGCTTAGGCTTTTATCTTTCAAACTAAGGTTTGATAAGCTGAAGGCAACTGGTACAGAATGATACTTATTTGGACACCTAAAATAGGTGTGGCTAAGTTCTAATTTAGACCCCGTTTTCGTAGCACAAAATAGATTCATGCAGAATCAAAGTCGCTGTGGGTGTTTGCATTGTTCATTCGTTACCGAGCTATTTCCCAATCTTTATGTCCCTATTTTTTGTCCTCCGCCGTGGCGGACCTATCAGTAAATACCGAGCTTTTGTTTTTAAACGTTCCGCCGCGGCGGATGACAAAAGTCGCTGTGGGTGTTTGCTGTTATTATATGCTGACTGTTTATGTCCCAATCCATTTCTCCACCGCAGCGGACTATTTCTCCCCCACCACCCAACCATTTCCCAAAAATACCCGTCTTATAAGGGTAGAAAGTCGTTCCAAAACTAAAAAAGCAAACAATATGATTCATTTACAACAAAACACTAGACAACAAAATTCGCTTCATTGGCCACCAGTGAACCGTTCCATGACCATCAACAACCCTGCGCCAGGCACCAAGTATGTGATTGGATTTGACGTTGGCCCGGCGATACCGTTCAGCTTCACGCTTGGTACTTTCGGCCCGCAGATCTTGACTTTCCACTTCACCACGCTTCAGACTTCCCCACCGCCTACTTTTGGATATATCTACATCCACTTCACGATGCCTAATGGGCAGGAGTGCTTTGAGAAGATAGAAGTGCAATTGCCAAGCTGTACCTGGACAGCAGAGCGCCTTGCTAATATCACTACCAGCAATAACGAAACAACAAAGGCCGCTACCGGCATGTTGGTGTATCCTAACCCTGCCAATCAGCAGGTGATGGTAGAGTACGAGTACGGAACAAGTACCAGTGATGCACCGCGCCACATCATCATTTACGACATGATGGGCAAAGTAGTCTCTACACAAACCGCAACTAATGTACGGGGTACAGTAAATGTATCCACATCAGAGTTGGCGGCAGGCAACTACATGGTACGCATGGAAGAAAGTGGAAAAACCGTCCACAGACAGA
>JBDTKK010000121.1:0-23809 GCA_039935335.1 Chitinophagaceae bacterium | reverse complement strand
GTGCCCACATTAACATAGCTATGCCGATACACCTGTTTACCACGGTCATCTGTCACAGAAATATGCGCCACTTTTACGGCCTTCGCCGATTGAAATGAAAGCTGAAAACGGCCTGATGAAGGGTTGGGAAATAAGCCGAGGGACTGTAGGTTTTTGATGCCAGGCACGCCCGTTACGGCCATTTCAAAACCTACCATTGGTAAAAAGTTAGCACTTAAGCCACGGGTTGAGTCGTTTGCAAATCGAATAAAACGTGTCCCGTTCGATCGCGCAGTGTCAACTTCATAGATTATCCCGATAGCATTGGAGTCTAAAGTGAAGTTCGACATTTGAAGAGCTATATTTTGAGTTCCTGTGAAACTGAAGTCATTTACATTCAGTCGGAATTTTACCCAGTCTCCTTCAATTAGGGAAGAATCGATAGTCCAAAGAGGATAGTTGGCTACAAGAGCCTCATTTGCATGAATGAGCGGCGTGTCCATTATTGCAGGAATGGAACCTCCATTTGGATATTGGGTAGAATCTGTGGCTTTCATGCGTACTTTAACGCTATAACAGTCCGCATTGGTCGGAGTTCCAAAGAAACGCCTACGGATGTAAACAGCGGTGACAGAGCCCTTAGGCATTCCCACGAAATCGCTAGGGTAGTAAATGGCCTCCCAGTTATCAAAACCTCCAACTGAAACTCCAAAAGAAGTACTTTGCGTGCTTTTATACATCAGCGACCCTAATTGTCCATAGCTCTGTATGGAGGCCAAACAGAGCAGTACAAGTGGAACATTTTTTAATCTAAAGGGAAAGTATCGAAGCCTTGATTTCTTGCTGCTCTTAAGCGGTGCCAAAAGGAAAAGAATGTTTCCAAAAATTGAAAGTAATTGAATACTCATCGGTCATGTATTTTTAACAGAATGAAAGGTACATCATATTTTCCGTTGTTGGTATCCCAACCTTACATGGTCTCCGACCTGCAACGAAAGTACTGAAAAGGATTTCTAAGAAAACACCCTCCCACAACCTTTTGCCTTAAACCGTCAATCCCAGCAACAACCAACCCACCACAATCAGCGGTGCGGGCACGCGGGTGAACTTTAATAGGCAGAAAGTAATGGCGATTACTACCAGATTGCTCCAATCGAAAGTGGATTTGGAAATAGTCTGTAGGAGCACAATTCCTGATGCCCAAATGATGCCGACTACCGCTGCGTTGATACCTTCCAAAGCGCGGAAGATGATGACGTGTTGCTTCAGATTATGATAGACAGGAAAGAGGAAAAACAGCAGTAGGGTGCTGGGCAAAAACACAGCAATTGTAGCGATAAAACAGCCTGCCATTTGCCAGCCACTGCCATAAGTACTCAGGGCCAATCCTCCTGCAAAAGAACACACTGAAAACACGGGGCCGGGCACTGCCTGCACCATGCCATAGCCCGTCAGCAGCGACTCTGGGCTCATCCATGCTGCCGCACCTCTGGATACAGGCAGCGTCACAAACTGATAGAGCATCATCGGCAAAAGGGCTTGACCGCCACCAAATACAATTGCCCCAAAGCGATAGAAGTTTTCAAAAAGGTTGAAAGCATGTTTGTATTCCCAATTGCCCCGCCGCGCCAACTCGGAAAGCACACCTGCCACAATGAATATGGCCGCGAAAAGCCAAAGCGTCAACCATTTTATCTTCTTGGGCTTCTCGTGATGGTCGGGAATACGTTTACTGGAAATATTTGAAAGAATGCCTGCCACTATCAAAATTGCCGGAAATACCCAAGGCGAACGATAGAAAATGGTGGCCGCACCTGCGCCGAGCATAATGGCCCAAGTGGCCAAGTGCCGCACGCTGGTTTTCATCATTTTCACCGCTGCAAAACACACAAACCCGACCGACATCGGCTGCACAAAACTGAAGAGATTCGACTGCAAATCTTTAGCATCAAAATAGAGCAGAAAGAAGGAAAATGCCGACATGATGAGGAAGGCCGGAAGTATCCACAACCCAAGCGTGGCAAGGGCTAAGGGAATGCCACCACGTTTCAAAGCAATCAATACGACAGTCTGCGTAGAACTTGGCCCGGGCAGCATTTGTGCGAAGGCATTTAGCTCAATAAGTTCTTCTTCGGTAACGTCGTGCCGCTGCTGCACGAAGCTTTTCATCATCATGCCGATATGCCCCTGCGGACCGCCAAAAGCCGTAAATGAATACAGCGCAACGGTCTTGAGAAAAGGAATGTGACGATGAAACATTGGAAGCCGAAAAGTAAGAATTGCCTTTTGAACTCTACGGTTTAGTCGTAGAAGATTTAAGGATAGATAATTAACTTGCGCCCCTAAAAACTAAATAATTATGGCTGCCCCAATGTTGTTGAATGCCACTTTTGAAGCCGGAAATCATATCGGCCCTATTTTAGCAAGTGTCTTCTTCCTGCTGCTAGCAATTAGCATGACCTACGTGTTTATCAAGTACGTGATTACTTCCCACCAATAGCTGATTCCGTAAAGAAATGGAAGCTTTAAAGCTCGCAGATATCCGCACCGATTATACGCTCGCTACTCTTGATGAAGGCGATGTGGGCGATAATCCTTTGGCCTTTTTCAACAAATGGTTGATGGAGGCTGAACACGCGCAACTTACAGAAGTAAATGCCATGACTTTAGCCACGGTGGACGTAGATAACCGGCCTCATGCTCGCATTGTTTTGCTGAAAGGGATTGAGCACGAAAGCTTCCAGTTTTATACCAATTATGAGAGCCATAAAGGACGGCAATTGTCTCAAAGACGACATGCAGCTTTGGTCTTTTTCTGGAAGGAATTAGAACGGCAGGTGCGCATCGAAGGCATAGTTTCAGAATTAAGTCCTGAAGAGAGTGATGCTTACTTTAATTCTCGTCCAAAAGGAAGTCGAGTAGGTGCTTGGGCATCGCCACAAAGCAGCACCATCGCTAGTCGAGAAATTCTTGAAGAAAGAGCACAATTATTCGAGGCACAGTATGCAGAAAGCGAAGTTCCGCGGCCATCTCATTGGGGAGGTTATGGCTTGAAGCCGCTTAGCATTGAGTTTTGGCAAGGAAGAAAAAGCCGCATGCACGACCGTATTTTATTTGAGCGAGAAAACCTCGAAAGTGCTTGGGAAAAGAGTCGCCTAGCACCTTGATTTCGCTTTTAGAAAGCCATTCCAATATTTTATGAAAGCCACAGTTTCCGCGCTACTCTTTTGTTTGATTTCATTCGGTGCTTCGGCGCAGCCGAAATCTATTTACAGAAAGCCCGGTTCACCCCTTCCTCCATTTAGAATTCAGAAGACCAACGGCCAGTTTTTTTACGCTGCTAACTTGAAGAAGAACGAGCCTTTATTACTCATCATTTTCTCGCCTGATTGCACGCATTGCGAGCATGCTTTAGACACGCTTCAACATTCCTTTAAGCAGGAGTTAAAAGATGTGCAAGTGGTGCTCGTGACCGAAGCGGTTCATAAGGTCCAACTCAAACCTTTCCTTGAAAAAAGTGGCCTCGCCAAAGACCCGACTTTCTACAACGTCGGTATCGACAGCAGCAACCTGATCTTTAATGTTTATGCCTACGGCATGCTGCCGCAATTCAATTATTACAACTCGAGACACAAGCTGGTAAAGACGTTCAGCGGGATATTTCCTTTGGATTCTCTACGCACGTTCTTGCATCAGGAAGCAAAACATTGATTCGTTTCGATACCCATATTCTTAGCTACCCATGATACTCTCCGATTCCCGCCTTCTTGAAGAAATAGAAAAAGGCTCTATCGTCATCGCACCCTACGACCGTGCCTGTTTGGGCTCCAACTCCTACGATGTACATCTTGGCGGCACTTTGGCCACTTATCGGGATCATATTTTGGATGCAAAGAGACACAATGAAATTGAGTGTTTTGAGATTCCTGAAGATGGCTTTGTACTGTATCCGCATGTGTTTTATCTCGGTGTCACTCTGGAATACACAGAGACGCACGCCCATGTTCCCTTCTTAGAAGGCAAATCTTCTACAGGCCGCTTGGGGATTGACATTCACGCCACGGCAGGTAAAGGAGATGTTGGTTTTTGCGGTAATTGGACTTTGGAAATCTCCGTGAAGCAACCCGTGAAAATCTATAAAGGAATGCCCATCGGACAGCTTATTTATTTCCCCGTCGACGGTGAAATTCTAGAAAGCTATAGCCAGAAGAAGGGTGCGAAATACAATGCACAACCGGACAAGCCTGTGGAGAGCATGATGTGGAAGAATAAGTTTTAGGCATTATAAGATTTTACTACAGAGTCGTGGAAATATGGAGTTGCACTTCCTGATGCCTTAAATGTTTTGTCCCAACATGGATAAGCCCTGAAAGGGCGTGATATAGCAGCGAGGGGTGCAGCCCCTCCCGACTAATGTCAGCCGAGATGTTCTATCCCAACAAGCCCTGAAAGGGCGAAATATAACAGCGAGGGGTGAAGCCCCTCGACTGAAAAAGGGCGATGGGTGTAGCCCCTCGCGACCTCGATATTCGAAAGCAGGTCGTAATGATCATCGCAACCTTTACCCTACAAATGAATCGTCTGCCGTCCCTCGTAATTCACCGGTACACGGAAGTATATATTGCCCTTTCCCGCGCGGACACTGCCTTGTAAGCGAATGAGCACAACTTTATCCCCGGCAGTAAGAAGTTCTAAGGCATTTGCCACCAAGCTTTGCAAACTGGTGGTAACAATTACGGGAGTCGTAAACGTGTCTTTTGCAGGAATACTGCTACGACCCGCGAGTGATGCCTTTCCCACAAACTTGTTGTTGAAATACGCATCGATATCGCCGTCTTTTAAAGTCAATCCGTAGTTGTTGGGGTTGTAGAATTGAAGATCCAGCACCATGGTTGCTTGTTGCAAGTTGAGCGACTGCACTCTGAAATTCTGAAGGTCGCGATACACCAGAGGCTTAGGCTGGGCGCAGCTTACAAGGGAAAGAAGTACGAGACCGGCGATGACGATTTTTAGTCTTTTCAGCAGCATTTTTTATCCATTGGGAGGGGGGATTATTGCGTAACTCCGGAGGGGTCAAATATCAGTAGCCCCGGGTAACAACTCGGGGGAATTTTCCCGCGTCCACCATTGGTCAGTTTGCGGCGTCTTGCCAATGGGGAAAGGATGACTGAAACCACTGTATGCAAATCCGTTCTTAGTATAGAATTTCTGCGCTCTAAAATTGAATTCCCACACACCGAGCCAAAGAAACTCATATCCATTCTTTGTTGCAAACTCAAAATAGAAATCAAGTAGCATTTGGCCTAGACCTTTTCCAAAAAATGCTTTGTCAATGTAGAGGCGATTTAACTCCAAAGCCTTGCCGGGCGCAGTATAGGGAAAGGGTAAGGCGCTTTCTATAAAACGGATATAGCCGACAAATTCACCCTCATTTTCAAGAAGAAAAGTAAAATCCTGCAGTGCATTTAAAGTCTCCAAAAGAACTTCTTCGTTATAGTATTCTTCCAGAAAACCGTCCATATCCACCTCGCTACAAGTGCCCATAAACGTGTCGAAGAAGGTCTGTTTTGCAAGGGCAGAAAGTTGCCCCACATCAACTGGCAAGCAGCGGCGAATTTGGGAATTTATGATGTCGGACATAGAAGCTTTTTCAAACAAAATCTTAATTAAATAGTCGCAGGAAATGGCGCATATTCTTTGCTATATTGCGCTTCCCGCCCACGTTTCCACCAAGTCATGAGTCCCATTACTGCCAAAATAGTGAACACCAAAAACTGGAAAGAACTAAAGACGTAACCCTTCACAAAATAGAGCGGAATGGAAGCGGTGTCTGTGGCAATCCACCAAATCCAATTCTCCACTTTCTTACGCGCCATCAGCCACATGGCCGTGTACGCAGTGGCCGAAGCAAACGCATCCGCCCAAGGGATAGCGCCGGGAGCAAAATCCTGTTTGAGATAGCGAAGTGCGAAGAAGATGATTACATAGAAAACGCCAAAAAACGCAAGCTGCTTCATCCATTCTTTCGTACCTGAAAAGCTGATTTGGAGTGAAGGTTTTTCATTCGCGCCGCGCCGCGTCCACAGCCACCAACCCCAGAAACTGACGAGCGTGTAATAGACATTCACGCTGGCCTCGCCGAGGAGTTGCCCGCGCAGAGAAAGATAGATGTAGATGATGGTATTAATAAGTCCAACCGGATATACCAAAATATGCTCCGCACGTGAAAACAAGACGCTCGCAATTCCCGCCACCACTGCGATGAACTCCAAGCCAGTCGTGGCTTTCAGCCCTTCCACAAAAGCATGTAGCAATTCAGGAAAACTCATGGGCTAATGCTTGTGGCTTTGTTTTTTGTATTTATCTCTCGATAAATATTGGTTGGTTATGCCTTGGCTTTAGAATAATTACTCAAGAAATCTAGCACCATTCTCAAGCCCACTGCCGTGCCGCCTGCCGGTAAATAGCCCTTACTTGCGATGTTGAATGAAACTCCGGCAATGTCAAAATGCATCCAAGAATAATCCGTAAAATGCTGCAAGAATTTCCCAGCGGTAATGGCACCACCTGTTGGGCCGCCAACATTCTTTAGGTCAGCAAATTCACTCTTCAATTGCTCACCATATTCCTCCCAAATCGGAAACTCTACCAAGCGCTCATACTGCCTGTTTCCGCTCTCGCGAAGTGATGATTTTACTGCTTCATCTGCTGTTCCCATACACACAATTCCATGCTCGCCTATCGCCGCAGCAGCAGAGCCTGTCAAGGTAGCGAAATCCATAACTAGTGCGGGTTTGTAGCGTTTTGCCCATTGCAAAGCATCAGCTAAAACAAGGCGACCTTCTGCATCCGTATTCAAGACTTCCACCGTAGTGCCATCATACATGGTGATGATGTCGCCGGGCACATAGGCGTTCACTCCCGGGCGGTTATCGGTAGAAGGTGCAAGCGCAATGACATGAAGTGGCAATTTCAAAGAAGCAATCGCCCACATCGCCGTACTCACCAAAGCAGCGCCGCTCATGTCACTCTTCATCCTGTCCATGGAATTGGGCGTGGGTTTCAACGACAATCCACCAGTATCATACACGATGCCTTTACCAACCAACACAATCGGTGCTTCGTTAATAGCATTCGCAGGTTTGTATTCCATGATGCTGAATGTTGGCGGGTCAATGGAGCCCAAATTGACGGAAAGGATTCCACCCATTTTTTCGCGCACTATTTCTGCTTTGTGGAGCACTTTTACCTCAAAACCTGCCTCTTTTCCCATGGCTTCTATGGCTTGAGAAAGGCCAACCGCACTTAGTGCATTCAAAGGTTCGTTTATCAGGTCGCGCATCTTGAAAGCCGCTGCTGTCCATACTTTCAGGCTATTCGCTTGAGCGTCGCTTATACTTTCATTCGAAAAAATAATAGCTTCAAGAGGATTAGCTTTCTTGCTTTGTTCTTTGAAATATTTCAGGAATTGGTAGCTCGCCAACGCAAGACCTTGAGCATAACAATAAGCCGCATTTTCTTGCTTTGAAAAGTTGATAATGCCTACTGATTTTGTCTTTTGCTTTTTCAATAATCCGCAGATTTCTGCACCCGCTTTTCGTATGCCTTCGAGCGTAACGCTTCCTTCCGGTTTAGATTTGATGACATAGAAATACCGCATCGCGTCGTAGCGATTGAGCGGAATTAATTGCTGCTCGTTGCTGATGGCTTGGGCTACAAAGGCAGTTTCGGCTTCATTAAGATTGAGGCTGGAAAGTTGTGCCGCTTCGTCAATTAGATAAATCAGGACATCGGCTTTTGGCGCTGCCGCTATGGAGAAATCAATCATTTTGGATGGTTTTTTTGAGAAAGGGCGTAAAGGTAGCCGGGAGGCTTTTAATGCTTTTCCAAAATGCTTATTTTGAGTTCTGCGTTTCCCACTAAACCTTCGCAGCTACGATGGAATACCACTTAAAGAAGTCGCTAGGGCAGCATTTTCTGCATGATGAAGACATTGCACTAGCGATAGTGAACATGATGCATCCCGCGCCAGGACTGCGATTACTGGAAGTTGGGCCCGGTGGCGGTGCGCTGACTAAGTATCTTTTAGAACTACCCAACATTGAGTATAAAGCTGTAGAAATAGACAAGGAGAAAGTACTGTGGCTGCGCAAGAATTTTCCCGCGATAGAAGGAAAAATCATTGAAGCAGATGTGTTGGAAATGCGCCTTCCTTTTGAAGGAATGTTCAGCATCATTGGCAATTTTCCTTACAACATTTCTTCGCAAATTCTTTTTCTTGTTTTAGAATGGCAAGAACAGGTAGAGACCGTTGTCGGTATGTTTCAAAGAGAAGTAGCGAAGCGTATTGCGAGCGGGCCAGGCTCAAAGGAATATGGTATTTTGAGCGTGCTGATGCAAGCTTTTTACGACGTAGAATATTTGCTGGATGTGCCGCCCACGGCCTTTACACCGCCGCCTAAGGTAATGAGTGGCGTAGTACGTTTTGCGAAGAATTCGAACCCACACAACATTACCGACAGGAAGATTTTCAAACGCTTGGTGAAGGCAGCATTCAACCAGAGAAGGAAGACTCTGCGGAATGCGTTGCGCGGTACTTTACCGGAGGCCGCCTTGACTACTGAACCTTTAATGTCGAAACGGGCGGAGCAGTTATCCGTCGCGCAATTCGCCGACCTTTACCATCGTTATCTTACAGGAAATGATTAGAGGAAAAGTATTATTGGCTGCACCTGTTCATGCTGTTTTGGAAGATGGATTGAAGGAGGCTGGTTTTGAGCTGATAGAATTACCTGAAATCAATCAGGCAATTGCGATGGAGCATGTGGGCGAATGTGTGGGCATAGTGACATCCACGCGGATTCAGGTTGATCAGAAGATGATGGATGCAGCACCGCATTTGGCTTGGGTTGCTCGCATGGGATCCGGCATGGAAGTGATAGACCTTGACTACGCGAAATCAAAAGGAATCGTTTGTATCTCTTCGCCGGAAGGAAATGCAAACGCGGTGGCAGAACATGCGCTGGGCTTGCTTTTGAACATCACGAAGCATATATCGAACGCTGCCGAAGAAGTGATTCATGGCTTGTGGCTGCGGGAGGAAAATCGAGGAATCGAGTTGGAAGGCCGCACGATTGGCATCATTGGTTTTGGGCACACCGGCAGAGCGTTTGCCAAAGTGCTTTCAGGGATGGACGTTAAGATATTGGCTTACGATACGCATCCAATTCCTCCATTTCCAGACAAAGTAGAAATCTGTGATTCGCTGGAGCGGATATGGAATGAGGCCGAAATCGTGTCTTTCCATGTGCCTATTTCAGCAGAAACTTTTCATTATTTTGATGCTGATTTTCTCGGGAAAATGAAGCAGCCGTTTATACTTTTAAACACCTCTAGAGGTACTGTTGTGGATACGCATATTCTGCTCGGAGCTTTGGAAAGTGGTAAAGTTTTAGGGCTTGGTTTAGATGTCTGGGAAGAGGAACCTTTATCGAAAATGTCGCCGGAAATTCATGGACTTCTAAAAAAGATTGCTGGAAACCCTGGAGTTATTATCACGCCACATATAGCAGGTTACACTTTTGAAGCTTTATATAAGATGAGTAAAGTGCTGTTAATGAAGGTCCTGCGAGAGACTATTTAGTTGATGAATGGTTATGAAAGTGGCGGAGAAAAAATTTTGGGAACTTGATGTTTCCTTTAACAGATTATTCTACCTTTACCGACTTATTTGGTTAAAAATATTTAACGGACAATATGAATCGATTACTACGAATTGCTTTTACAGTTTTGTTTGCAAGCCTAGGCACAGCCCTATTTGCACAAGGTTCTTTTATTGGCGGAAAGCTGAAGGACGAAAAGGGAGAACCCATTATAAACGCGAACGTTGAAGCCTCTGCGGGCGGCATCGTTCAAGGACGTGCACTCACAGACTTCGACGGAGAATATAGTATCCGTGGGTTGAATAGTGGCAACTACACCGTTAAGTTCTCTTATCTTGGTAAGGAAGCGAGCTATACAGGTATTTCCGTGGCCGGCGATCAGGGTGTTACCGTGAACGGTAAGATTATTACTTCTAACACCTTGGTTGGTGTTACCAAAACAGTAACTCGTTATGTAAAGCCAATTATTGACCCAAGAAACCCGGGCGGTATTACTAGGCACACTGCTACAGAAATTGAAAATACTGCTGGTCATAACATTGCAGATGTGGCCAAGTTGGCCACTTCGGTGGTTTCGTCTGGCGGTAGTTTGAGTCTTGGTGGCGGCCGGATTACTGGTACTAAATACATCGTGGATGGCGTGCAGCTCAATCCGGGTCAAGTAGGATTTACTGATCAGGCTCCAGGATCTGTAGAAGACATTGCCACCTTTACCAGCGGTATCCCTGCAAAATATGGCGATGCCTCAGGTGGTTTGATTTCTATTACCACCAAAGGCGCAACAGCTACTACTCGTGGTAATATCGCCTACGAACATTCATTTGATGGCTACAACCTTAATCGATTGTCAGGGAATCTTTCAGGGCCACTTTGGACTAAGAAGGATTCACTTGGTGCTAAGCGTCCTGTTATAGGTTATAGCATCACAGCCGATGGACAGTATTCGGCGGATCAAAGCCCGGTTTATTATAACACTCCTTATATTAATGCCGCCAAGCTCGCTGAAATACAAGCTAATCCATTGGTGGTGGTTTCACAAAATGGTATTCAGCGTTTGGATTATGCAACCCAATCTGTACATGCTTCTGATATTAGCTACCAGAAAACTCATCCTAATTCAAATTATTATCGTGGTCAAGTAGGTGGTAAATTAGATTTCAACCTGACAGACAATGTTAGTGTACGTGTTGGTGGAAGCTATTTTCAAAATAATTATACAAATTACGACCGCTCGATGGAGCTATTTACACCAGATAACTTTTCCAATACTGCAGCACAAACCGGACGTGGCTATGTTCGCTTCACTCAGAAGTTCGGTAATAAAGTGAATGTAAAGGATGCGAAGGATAATCAAATAACTAACGCTTATTACACCGTTCAGGTTGATTATTCTAAAGATTATACAACTACTCAAGACCCTGATAAAAAGCATAATACTTTTGACTACGGATATGTTGGCAAATTTGATGAAAAGTATGCCCCCAACTATGTTTCAGGTCTGGATGAAGCTACCGGTAAAGTGGGTATTCTCTTATCCGGCTACCGAGGTACGGATGTGATTTTTACCCCTAGCGATAAGAATCCAATTTTGGCTAATTACACTAAAGATGCTTATGCGTTTAATCCCAATATTGCAACCCAACTAGATATTCAAGCGAATAAGGGTTTGCTTAATGGAGATATTCCGGCTAAAGCTTATGGTCTATATCGAAACGTTGGCGACAATCCTCAGGGTGGAAATGGCTGGTCAAAGAGAAACACGGATCAAGTAGGTATATCCATTGACGCTTCTTTTGATGTCAAACACAAACGCACCACCCACTCTATTGAATTTGGCTTGTACTACCAACAGCGGAATACCCGCAATTATAGTATAAGTGGGAGTAAATTGTGGACGTTGATGCGTCAATTCTCCAACCGGGTTGTCAATCAAGAGGTGGACAAAAATTATGCTACTTATATTCGTGATGGTGTGAGCCATACCAGAGCTGAAGTGTTGAATGGTACATTCGTTCCTAATCCAAACGACACTATTTTGTATGATCGTAAATTCGACGCTTCTGCTGAAACGGCCTTTGATTTGCATTTACGGCAGAAACTCTTAGCGTCCGGACAAATATCTTCCATGAAGGATTATATAAATACCGACCTTTATGACCCTTCTTTCTATAATTTGAGCATGTTCTCTGCCGATGACCTTTTAAATCAAGGTACCGCTGCGGTGTCTTATTATGGCTTTGATTATACAGGAAAGATGTTGACCGGCAACGTAAATTTTAATGATTTCTGGACAAAGCGTGATGCCGACGGGTATCTGACGAGACCCATTGGCGCTTATCGTCCTAACTATATTGCAGGTTATATTTCAGATTATATCCAATACAAAGACTTTAAAATCACGCTTGGCGTTCGTATCGAGCGCTTTGACAATAGCACTAAAGTGTTGAAAGATCCTTATTCCTTGTATGCGGAGAAGACTGCAGCCGATGTTCAGCTTATTGATCCTAAAACGGGCAAATCAATGGATTATCCTGGAATCGTAAATAACAATCGAAGCGCTTTCGTTGTATATACTGGAAATAATAAAGTAGCCACTCCAGATGTCATAGGTTATCGCAACGGAGACACTTGGTATGACGCGAATGGCCGTGAGGTACAGGATCCTAAGGTGTTGCAAACGGAATCAGGAAGTGATGGTTTGCAACCTATATTGCAAAACCCAAATAGCAAAATGGCTGATTCTGCATTTGATCCAAATCAAAGCTTTACGGACTATACTCCCCAAGTCAATGCAATGCCTCGTATCAACTTCTCTTTTCCGCTTACAGATCGTTCATTCTTCTACGCTCACTATGACATACTCTATCAGCGTCCGAACGTAGGCTCTTATGCTACACAAACAGACTATTTGTTTATGGAGCAGAATCCAAGTAGAATTTACGGCAATTCTAATCTGAAGCCCGAACGTGCAGTGGATTATACTGTTGGTTTCCAACAACAATTGAATGACAATTCTGGCATCACCCTTTCCGGTTTCTACCGAGAGCGCAAAGACCAAATACAAGTAAGGCCATATCTTTATGCCTATCCAACTACCTATTATGCCTACGGTAACAGGGACTTCTCCACCTATAAGGGAATGTCTTTGGCCTATGATTTAAGAAGAACAGGGCACGTTTCTTTGAGCATTAACTATACTTTGTCCTTTGCAGAAGGTACTGGTTCTACGGCCACTTCCTCTAACGGTGGAGACGGAAATAACGTTTCTGGAAATTCACTTCTGGCTCAATTAGTTGCGGCAGGCTTGCCAAATCTCCGTACACAATTCCCATTGAATATTGACTCTCGCCATAACCTAAATGCGCAGGTTGATTACAGTTTCCGCAAGGGCGAAGGACCAACAATTGGGAAATCACACGTTTTAGAAAATTCGGGCATCAACTTCGTCTTCACGGCAAGCAGCGGTCAGCCCTACACCAAATATAAGAATGCTCAAGGCCTTGCTGATGGAGCTGCAAACTCACCTGTAATTGATGGCGCTGTAAACGCTTCTCGTTTGAAGGCTCACTACAACCTTGATTTGCAAATCCATAAAATCATCGCTTTGACTCAGCGCAAAATGCCTGATGGGTCTATGGTTCCTGGGCGTTATAGCTTGAAAATTACCGCTTATGCCCAAAACGTTCTGAACATTAAAGATGTGACTAGCGTCTATGGCTATACGGGTCGGCCAGATGATGATGGTTTCCTGACCTCGCCTCAAGGACTTACACAAATCCCTGGCCTCGTTGATCCACAATCATTTATAGATTTGTATTCTGTGTACGAGAAAAACCCTTACAACATTGGTGCTCCTCGTACCGTTGTCGTAGGTTTAAGTTTGCAATTCTAATTTCTAAAAGTAATTCAATATTTTATGAAAATTTCATTAAAAGGTATATTCGTTCCCTCAATCGTGTTCTTTGGGCTGATTTTGGGGAACACATCGCTTTCCGCGATGCCGACTATCACGAAGTCTGAACGACGTTCAACTTTGAAGACCACTGCCGGCGGTTGTAACCCAGCTACAGCTAATATTGACTTGGACATTAATGATGTTCGGGCACGCCTCATGACTGGGGGTGATATGTGGTACGATAGAGGTACAGGAACGGCTCGCTATGAAGTACCCAAAGGAAGCGGTAAGAATTCCCTGTTTGCAGGATCGGTATGGGTAGGCGGATATGACGCTCAGAATACTTTAAAAGTAGCTGCCCAACAATATAGATCGCAGGGGAACGACTACTGGCCTGGCCCGACTCAGGTGGATGCCGCGGGTGTCAACTCTGCACCGGATGCTACTATTTGCTCCGATTGGGATAGATTTTGGAAAATCAACAAGGTTGATTTGATTTATTGTCGCGAATTTGTGAAAAAGAATCCTGGCTCCTTCCCTCCAGGTAATCAATACCTGCCTTATCTCGAATGGCCAGCAACGGGAAACATTTATGCAAGGGGAACAAGTGGTGGACAGTTGACCCAACTCACCGATTCGGCCTATCGGAACGCTGGCCGTAACTATGCACCCTTTGTGGATGTGAATGGCAACGGAGTTTATGAACCTAAAGATGGTGATTATCCTGATATTTCTGGCGACCAATATATATGGTGGGTATTCAATGATATGGGTAACATTAAGTTGCAGACCAATACCAATGCTATTGGGATGGAGGTACAAACCAGTGCTTTTGCTTATTCTAGCAAGGATTATTTGAATGATGCAACCTTCATTTTCTATAAATTGATTAATAGGGGTACTTTGACTTTGTTCAATACCTACATGGCAACCTGGACTGATGCCGACTTGGGCTATGCTTTTGACGACTTTATTGGTTGCGATACCAGTCGTTCTCTTGGTATTATTTATAATGGTAAGAGTATCGATGGTAATGGTGGCCCAACTGATTATGGTTCTCAAGTACCGATGCTTGGTATTGACTTCTTTATTGGCCCTAAGCGCAGAACTTATGGTACGTTAGGGGCATTGCAGACTCAATTTCCGAAACACAAATTAAATTCGGGAATCTTTCCGAATCCTCGCCAATCAGGTCAATATTATAATGAAGACACCCTGGGGATGGCATCATTCAACTATTACACCAATAGCGACCCAGATCACGGTGATCCCACAAATGGCCTACAGACCTATTATGTGATGACTTCGCGCAGTGTTTTAGGAAAGCACCTTCACGATGATCAGGCTAGTTGCCCAGGTTCTAGCGGCTTTGGCGCAGGTCCGGACGTGAATTTCGTGTATTGGGGTGATCCAGACAGACCTGGCGATTGGTCAGAGTGTGCTTGTAATAACACTCCTGGTGATCGGCGCTTTGTACACTCTTCTGGGCCGTTTACACTTGAGGCCGGAGGTATTACCAATGATATTATCATCGGTGCCTGCTGGGTGCCTAATGTTGGTGGCTGCCCTAATACAAGTTTTACCAGAATTCGTGCCGCGGACGATTTGATTCAAGATTTGTTCGACAACCATTTTAAAACGATTGAAGGGCCAGAAGCGCCTAATTTGATAGTTCGGGAAATGGATCGTCATTTGATTTTTTATCTGACCAATGACTTTGGTAGCACTAACTTCCAGGAGAAGTATGGTTATAGCGATTCTGCTTTTTACCGTGTATCTACTCCTAAAACACGTCGTTATCCTGATTCCTTATACAAGTTTGAAGGGTATCGCGTATTTCAGTTGAAGAATTCGACTGTTTCTGTAAATAACATTTTCAATACTGACGGCGTAGTAGATAATACTGTAGCCGCTGAGGTATTCCAGACTGATATTAAGAATGGTGTGGGGAAGATTATAAATTATATCGGAAATCCAGATAAGGGGCCGGGGGTTTACGATGCTCAGGTGAAGGTAAATGGTAAAGACAGCGGCTTGATTCACTCTTTCCAACTCACTCAAGATGCCTTTGCGGACGGGATTGATAAGCGATTCGTAAACTATAGGAATTATTATTTCGTGGCTATTGCATATGCCTATAACAATTTCCGCCAATTTACTTATGACAAGCCGGACTCGTCACAGCAATTACCTTATATGGAAAGTGCGCATGCTGGTGGTGGCCGAACTATATCTATTGTAGCAGCAATGCCTAATCCGGCCAATGGGGATTTTGGAACTGTAGTCAATTCAGATTATGGAACCGGTGTCATTATTAAGCGCATAGAAGGTATTGGCAATGGTGGTAACACAACTGACTTTGATAGTGCGACTGAAGCACTGGCACTGGCGGGGCCAAACTATGAAGCTCCGCAACCTGTTTACATTCAAGGAAATGGCCCCGTGAGCATTAAAGTAATCGATCCCCGGAAGGTGCAGAACCTGAATTGGACACTTTATATTAATGGTACAGTGAAGCCGGGACAGGATACAACTGTGGGGATCGCAAGCAACTCTAGCTGGAAGCTGGTATCCAGTAATAGTGATGTGATTGTTAGTGATAGAGATTTGAGTGGATTTAATGAACAGATTCTCGCAGATTATGGTATTTCTGTAGGCATTCAACAAATTGGCCGCCCTGGAGATAAAGTGGTGCCAAACAACGGATACCTTACTTCTACAATATCCTACGTAGATCCAACAAAGCAATGGCTTGGCGGTGTGTCAGACGGCGAAGGGGCTGTGCCAAATAACTGGATTCGGTCAGGTGGCTTAGTGCAACCTAAAGACCCAGGTATCATTTGCAACTATGCAGATATTGGCGCACCAAGTAACAATCAGGACTCAAATCAGGTTTATGAGGGGATGCTGGCACAAAGCACTCCGAATAAAGGCACTTGGGCACCGGCTGCGCTTGCTGCTGCTGAACCTAGCCCCAACTGTGGCTTTGGTGTAGGGAATATTGATATGAACCGGATACCACTTAGCACTTTAGATGGTGTGGATATTGTATTCACAAGCGATAGAACCAAGTGGACTAAGTGCGTAGTATTGGAAATGGAGGATAATAGCGGCTCGACGACACTTGCAGAAGGTAACGCAAGAAAGTTCACACTCAGAAGTCACCAAAGTTGGGATGGGACAGTAGATGGGAATGGCAACCCTAAATATTCAACTGTGAAAGGTGATACGGGCTATTCAATGTTCCCTGGATATGCTATCAATCAGTCCTCCGGTCAGCGCGTAAATATTATATTCGGAGAAGATTCTTACCTCAAGCAAGACAATGGTGATGACATGATTTGGAATCCTAGTGGGCGGGCGTTTGGGCCAAACGGAAATGTGGTTTTCGGAGGCAAACATTATATCTATGTTCAGAACACAAAATATGATGGTGGTAAGGAGTTTGCGTTTAGGTTAGACCCAAATAATGGTTATCCATCTTACGATGCCTTTAGTTCATTCCAATGGGTTGGCGTACCAACACTACTTCCTAATGCTCATTTACTTTCTGTGGCGGATGGTCTTATTCCTACGGAAACAAGAATTCGCATACGTACAACGAAGTCTTATGCACGCTACATTGCACCTGGAGCACAGGCTGGAGCTAATAATGGTTTCCCGCTTTATACATTCAGTACCAGTAATTTAGCACCGAAACCTTTGAGCGATGTAACCAATGCGAACAATAGTGACAAGCAAGCACTTTTGGATCAAATAATGGCTACACCAAACCCATACTACGGTTACAATCAGTATGAGAACAATCGCCTAGATACGAGAGTACGCATCATTAATCTTCCTAAGACGGCAACTGTTTATATTTATTCTTTGGATGGTACGCTCATACGGACGCTTACCAAAGACGATCCAACTGTATCTTATGTAGATTGGGATACTAAAAATGCTAAGGGGCTTGCCATTGCAAGTGGTATGTACTTAATGCATGTTATAGCGCCAGGGATTGGTGAAACAACAGTTCGCTGGTTTGGTGCCTTTAGACCAACAGACATTACGACCTACTAATTGAAATATCGGGCATCGCCGTTGGCGATGCCCATCACCAAACATCTTTTAGAAAAGAAACATTCAGAATGAAGAAACTATTAATAAAAGCAGGAATCGCCATGGTGGGTATCGCTTTGTCTGGCAATGTTTTTGCCGGCAATAAAGATCGAAGCGGTCAGGCAGGTGCACCTGAATTGCTCATCAATCCATGGGGCATCTCTGCTGGACTGTTTGGTGCAAACACATCTTGCGTAAAAGGGCTTGAAGCAATGAAAGGCAATATCGCTGGCCTTGCTTATACCGATGGTACAGAAGTAGGTGTGGCTTATGATATTTACCTAAAAGGGGCAAATGTTAATGTGATGAACCTCGCTTTTGGTCAAAGTTTTGGAGATGCCGGTGTCCTCGGCATCAATATCCAAGCTATGAGTTTTGGAGAGATTACCATTACGGATTATGATCACCCACAAGGAGGTATTGGTACGTATAAGCCTTCTTTCTTTAACGTTCAAATTGGATACGCTAAGGAGTTTTCGCATGCTATTCATGCAGGTGTCGGCCTCACTTTTGTGTCTGAGCAAATTACCAATGCTAGGGCTAGCGGAGCCGCATTTGAAGCAGGCGTGCAATATGTAACCGGACTTCAGGATAACTTTCACTTTGGGGTCACGCTTCGCAATGTAGGTACCAACATGAAGTTTACTGGGGAAGGTTTTGCTTTTGATAGTGAATCGCCAGACGGAACAGGCAATACCATGAGCCGTATAACCCCGACTGACAAATTTGAAATGCCAACTTATTTGAATATCGGTGCATCCTACGATTTCTTCCTTGGGCAAAAGAGTCTAGAACACAAGGATGATTTACCGAAAAGTCGCCTTACTGCTATGATGGCTTTCACCTCTAATTCCTTCAACAACGATTATATCGCAGTTGGAGCGGAATACGGTTATAAGGAGATGTTTATGCTTCGCGCGGGCTATCGCTACGAAAAGGATATCACAAGCACAGAAAACAGCACTACTTTTTACCAAGGCGTAAGCTTTGGTGCTACTGTAATGACTACTCTTGGTGCTAAAGGCCCTAAAGTTGGTATAGACTACGCCTTCCGCCCAACCCATCGTCCAGATAATGGTGTACATAACATATCGCTTCGTTTTATGCTGCATCAGAAGGAAAAACCTGCAGCACAGTAGTAATTATTTACAAATAATTTTTTATGGTACAACGTTTCTGCAACAGCAGAGGCGTTGTGCTTTTTTAGCAAGTACCCTAACTAAAAGGAGAATACGATATGTCTGCCATAAATTACTACACTCAGGAAACTTTAGATAGTTTGAGAGCTGAGCTTGCTCAATTGAAAACGACTGGAAGAGCGGATATCGCACATGCTATTGCGGAAGCTCGGGAGAAAGGAGATTTAAAGGAGAATGCAGAGTATGATGCTGCCAAGGAAGCGCAAGGCATGCACGAGGCTAAAATAGCACAGTTGGAGGCTGCTGTAGCTATAGCCCGTGTAATTGATGCTAGGAATATCGACATCAGCCGTGTGACTGTGCTGTCAAAAGTGAAGGTGACGAATATGAATACAAAAAAATCTGCTGAGTATCAATTGGTTTCGGAATCGGAAGCTGATTTGAAGCTTGGGAAAATTTCTGTAAATTCTCCGATTGGCAAAGGTTTATTAGGTAAAGTGAAGGGTGAAATTGCGGAAATCGAAGTTCCCAGCGGACTACTAAAGTTTAAGGTTGATAAAATATCCATAGCGTAATGGCCAGCATTTTTTCGAAAATTATCACCGGAGAAATTCCTTCGTATAGAATAGCGGAGGACAAACTTTTTTTTGCCTTTTTGGACATCAATCCCTTAGTTAAAGGACATGTATTGGTGATTCCTAAAATGGAAGTCGATAAAGCTTTTGATTTGCCTAGAGAGATTTTGAGTCAATGGCTTGTATTTGCGCAGCCAATTGCCAAGGCAATCGAAAGCGAATTTTCTTGTAATCGCTGTGGCATCAGCGTTGTGGGTTTGGAAGTTCCTCACGCGCATATGCACCTCATCCCCATTAATCACGTTGGCGATATGAACTTTGCGAAGCAAAAATTAAAATTGACAAAGGAAGATTTCTTAGAAGTTCAACGAAAGCTTGTTACGGCTCTCGGGTCAAAGTGATTGTTTATATTTATTTGGAATTCCTTTGAAAGGCTCGGAAATTTGACTACAGCTTTTCGAATTATTTTATGAACGAAGATTGGAGGCAGACAGCGCAGGATAAGCAGAAAATCTGGAAGCGATTATTGGAGCGCAGCGATAAGAACAAGCTTTTAAAAGCTCTTCCCGAACTGCACGAACAAGCATTTTCAGCAATAAGCTGTCTGGATTGTGGCAATTGTTGTCGTAATCATTCCCCTCGTTTTAAGCAGCCAGATATTAAGCGCATTGCGAAGCACCTAAAGCTAAAAGAAGGCGAGTTGATTTCCCGCTATCTCAAACTAGATGAAGATGGGGATTTCGTAGTTATTCAGCCGCCTTGCCCCTTTTTAGGAAGCGATAACGCGTGTTCTATTTATGAGCATCGCCCCTCCGATTGCCGTAGGTATCCTTATACCGCTGAGGATGTGCTGGTGAAACGGGTTTCTTTGACCTTGAAAAACGCGACGATTTGTCCGGCTGTTGTGCGGGTGTTGGAAGGTCTGGAGAAGGTTCGCTAAGTCGTTGAAATATACAGCGAGAAAGACCGATAGGGACAGTATAGTCACTTTGCAGGCACGATAATATTAGCTCTGGCTCACTAACACAATCAATATTTCACCAAATCTTAGCTAAATGTCTCGCAACACAATTTATAGTCAGGATAAAGAGAAATCAACCGGAATGAACACACTCACTATGGTGCTCAATAAGGCAGTTCTGAATGGTTATACTGAGCAATTCAAAGTCGGCAGCCGTGGTTTTCATGGAGTCGGCAGAGGCAGTAAAGTTTACCAACCAGAGGAGATTTGCATCTGCAATTTCTATCGCTTCGAAGGTGAAAGTGATCCTGGAGATAATGCGATATTGTATGTGGTAGAAACCAGTGACGGTCGCAAGGGCACGCTGGTAGATGCTTACGGCCTTTATGCTGACGTCCAGATTTCTGAATTTATGCATCAGGTGGAAGATATCCAGAAGAAAACGAACAACGTTGAGACCAATACAGGAATCGGTTTATAACGACTGACGATTGTATCAGAATCCCTTCCGCAGCGGCAGTAATAGAGACCGTAATCCGTTCAGAGAAATTTCGTGCATAGTCTGCAACTGCATCCCAAGCTTGCCTTTTGGAAAGCCTTTTCGAGCAAAAAATTCCAAATAGTTATCGGGCAAATCGCAGAGTAAACGGCCTTTGAATTTGCCAAAGGGCATTTCGGTTTTCACCAAATCGAGTAGCAATTTAGGGTTGCCATGCGGTGTGTTTTCCAAGGGTAGATTTTAGGCGTTTCGGAGTTTCCAGCGAGAAGTTGTAGGCTTTGAAGCGGTATTTTCAGAAGTAGCTTTCTTGGAGGTTTTACTCCAGATTTCAGCAGCAATTATTGCCGCAACTTTCGCGCCATCTTCATTTTCTTCTGCAAGAAATTCTGGCTTAAAATATTTTCCAATAAACCCAGTGTCAAACATCCCTGTGCGGAAAGGCTCGGTCTGGACTGCCCATTTTCCGAAGGCAAGTGTATTGGAGAATCCTTCCAATTTGTACTCGTCTATGGCGCGGCAAAGCCGCGCTATTGCAGCATCGCGCGTCTCGGCATAAGCAATGAGTTTGGCTATCATCGGGTCGTAGAAAATAGGAATATTCTGCCCTTCTTCATAGCCATCATCCACGCGGACTCCAGGTCCTTTTGGCGCTTGATAGACATCTAATTTCCCAGTGTCCGGCATGAAATTATTCGTAGGGTCTTCCGCGCAAACGCGGAGTTCTATGGCGTGACCGCGAATCTGTAAATCATTTTGCGTAAACGTCAACGTCTTCCCCTCGGCAACATTTATTTGCTCGCGAACCAAGTCAATTCCGGTTATCATTTCTGTAACGCAATGCTCCACTTGCAAGCGGGTATTCATCTCGAGGAAATAGAAGTTTAGTTGGTCATCCACTAGAAATTCTATCGTCCCCGCACCATCATAATTACAAGCTTTACAAACTGCTAAAGCACATTCGCCCATAGCTTTTCTGATATCCGGCGTGAGGCAGGAAGAAGGTGCTTCTTCGATTAATTTTTGATGGCGACGTTGAATCGAACATTCCCTTTCGAAGAGGTAAACATAGTTGCCGTGTTTGTCGCCCAAAACTTGAATCTCAATATGCTTGGGTGAGCTTACAAACTTTTCTATAAAGACCGCATCATTGCCAAACGCGCTTAGGGCTTCGCTTTTAGCCATCTTGAGCTGCTCTTCCAGTTCACTTTCAGCGTTCACCAAACGCATGCCCTTACCACCACCACCTGCGGCGGCTTTTATCAAAAGCGGGAAACCCGTCGCCAGTGCAATGCGGTGAGCTTCCGCAATATCCTTGATGGGAGAATCCGTTCCTGGCACCATCGGAACATTGAATTTCTTAGCAGCTTGTTTTGCTGAAATCTTATCTCCCATCATGTTGATGGAATACGCTGAAGGGCCAATGAAAGTCAAGCCAGCATCGGCTACTGCCTGCGAAAAGCCTGCATTTTCACTTAAAAATCCATAGCCGGGGTGGATAGCATCAGCACCACAATTTTTGGCGACAGAAATGATTTTATCACCCAAAAGGTAAGATTGTGCGGAAGGCGCGGGCCCAATGCAATAGGCTTCATCAGCATAACGAACAAAGGGCATGTTGCGGTCGGCTTCGGAATAAACGGCTACGGTCTTGATGTCCATCTCCCGCGCCGTGCGCATCACGCGCAAAGCGATTTCGCCACGATTAGCGACCAGTATTTTTTGCATAAGCGTCAAAGGTAAGGTTCAGTTTTTTTGGCGCGCATACGCCAAAAGGCGCACCGCGCTTTACGTTCCAATCTTTGCGCCCTCTGGGACGCAAAGGATTTCCACTGCAATCGCTTGCGCAGTCCGGCGCAGCGAAGACTTTTTTGGCAATGGCGAAGACTCTTTATGATAACAAGCCTGAAAAAAATTTTTTTAAAAAATTGCTTTTTGCCAACAAATGTTTATACCTTTAGGAAGGAAATTTAGTTTATTGTTCACCTCAAAATTGTTCTAGTTATGAAACACAATCAACAGATTTGTGAAAACGACGCAAACACATGCGGGGGGGGTATATGTTCCTTCCCTTAGCAAAAGAATTGGTCACTGCCGCTGCAAAAGGAAAGATTTGCCGGCAAGCCGGAAATCTTCTGAGCCGGTTACGAAGCTGGCGACACCTGGTAATCATCTACCAAGCCAAATATGAAGTGACCGACGTGAGGCAGATTTATTCAGGTTGTAGTGGCGGTCCCTATTCAGTTCAGGCCTGCGGTTACAACAATCTGCTGCCCGGCCGTACTTGGCTATCGCCCCTGCACTCCTGCGACAACATCAAGTCGCCCTGTGTAGCTGCAGGCCTTGGATTTACTTATGGCACTACTGAACTTGGGAATAATCAATATACCACTGGTTATTTTCCTTGGGCAGGCAGCAGTGTCTATACCCGAAGCATCAATACAGTAACAGCAGCAGTAGCCCCACAAACTTGGGAAGTAAATTGCGGCCCAATTTCCTATCCTTGGGATGTAAGCCGGAGTTTTCACATTAGTAATTGCTCTAATACCGGCTACGATTTACTCAGTTCTTGGTATGAGGGTATGAACGTGGTGTACAAAACCACCACAAATACTATGAATTTCAGGATGTTATCTAATACTTCCGTTTCCTCCACCTCAAATAGTCCTATTATCCTGAGCCCCAATCCTGCCCAAAACCAATTGAAGATTTCCGGCATGGTCTCGGGCCAATATAGCATCAAAGATGTGTTAGGCAAAGTTTGCGATAAAGGGACGCTGCCTGCCAACGGCACTATTAATATCAGTGCTTTGCAAGCGGGCATCTATACCGTAGAGCTACGAAACGCTGAACGTGCCTATTCTACAAAGCTTTCTAAACTATAAATTCTGCCATATGAAGAATCTTATTTTGGCTTCTCTACTAGTTTTTGGATGCTGTTTAGGAGGGAGCGCTTGGGCACAGCCCGCGGGATGGCCACAATATTCAAATAGGGATA
>JBDTKK010000120.1:0-5542 GCA_039935335.1 Chitinophagaceae bacterium | reverse complement strand
TCGTAATCATTGAACTAAAAACAGAAAAGCTAAAGCATGAGCACTTAGGGCAGTTGCAGATGTATGTAAATTACTATGATCGCTTTGAAAAGCAAGCTTTTGAAAATCCTACGATTGGCATTCTGCTCTGTACCGATAAAAATGATGCGGTTGTAAAAATCTCCCTGCCGGACGATAATAAATCGATAGTAGCCAGCAAATACCAATTATTCCTGCCAAGTGAGCAAGCTTTAGTTGCTGAAATGAAAAGGGAAATGGAGAAAATTAAGCAAGGGTATTAGTTTGCTGTCTCGTTCAAATATCCATTCCAACTTATGCCCCTGCGCTTCCGACTACCATCAGCTTTCCATGCACCAAGCGCCAATAATTCCTGCAAATAGTGAGTGGCGGTTGTTTAAGATGCTCACTAAAGACAAAGAAGTTAGCAACTCATGCAATTAATTTCAAATCCAATAGCCATAGCAATTAAAATATGGCTACACAATTACGGTGTTGAAAATGCCAGAATTATTACTAAAGGATTCAGAATTAACGCATTCTCGAAAACCCATAAAAGAATAAAAACCCTTCTGATTTTTCCAAACCCCTCTTTTTTTGGTCTATATCGAAGCGCTGCATAAGGTTTTCAGCTCTATTCTCTTCTACTTTTACTAATGATGCGCTGTCCGTGACGTATGTGTTTCTTGTAGGTCTAAATACGTCTTTGCCTAAAATATTAAAATAGGCGTCCTGACGTTTGTATTCACATTCATTTATACTCAACTTCCGCTCATGGTTCCAGGAAAAACTCATTTCTTGGAGCATGCCATATTCCTTCGGGTGTAAATATCCATTTAAGACGGCTTTCCAAAGTAATTCTTTATAAAGTTCCCAGGTACAAGTGTAATGAATAAATGGGGTCAGCGCAGTTTGGTTAAAAAGTGACCACTCCACCTTATCTTCTAATGGTGCTGTAAACGTGATTTTGGCTGTCTTGACACCAGAAAGCGACATTTCTTGTTTGCCTAATTTACTGAAAAAGGCCCTTCCGGCTGCATATGGGTCAGAAAGCCTATATTCTTTATAAAATTGCAGTACGTCCTCCTCGGTACGGATGCCAAGAATTCGTTCTGAAGGAAAAATTCCATGATTCAAATAGTTATCCAAAATGAATTTTCTAAAGGCTGCTTCGTGTTCCGCAAAAGCATGGATTACGGCCTCGGTTTTGGGTTGTGCTTCATGCAAACTATCATTCACATACCCCATCATAAAAATTTCTTCCTGCTTACTTTTATCAATCTGCAAAGTTCCCTTAAATTGTCCATAAGACTCTTTGAGCTTTTGATAAAGTGTGGGATTTTTTTGCGATAAATCGCGAAACATTGGCGCTGCAACTATGGCAGACAGAGGGAAATCGTTTTGGAAAGCAATACGAAAATATTTTAAAACTCGGCCTGTGTCACCAGCTTTATACGCGATTTGCGCTGCGATATAAGCATCTTTGACAAAAGGTTGTGGATATGCTACAAAGGCTTTGTCATACAATGTAAAGGCTTCATTGGCATTATTATCGATTACATAGACTTTCTCTGCCTGGTTTATCCAATGGTAGTAGTTGCGATAGTCCTTTTTCGCAAAAGTTGTGGTGGACACTGCAAGCAATAGCAGAAGGAACGAAAGTTGTTTGGCCATCGCCTTTTTTGTTTTTCTTGAATTAATTTTGAGCATTGTTTGTTAGTTTTAATGATTGTTTGGAATCCCGACGTAGATAATAACTGGTTCTGCAAAGGTATTTCCCTACATTTTTTTGAAGGTTAAATGCAAGTTCTTTGTGGTTAATTAAGGTTAATAGTTACCGTTATTTCAAAAACGCTTCGCTACTTTGCATTATGAATCGAGAAAGGCTTGTTGGCTTCCTAATAATTCTAAGTGAATTGCTACTGTGCGGTTTCCTTGCGATTTGGTTAGTGTCTGAATGGAAAACTAATAAAGCAGACTTGGCTAAAAATCTCCAGTTGAAATATGACGCAGTTACCGCTCAAATAAGGGATTCTGTACTGAAAAACACAGTTCTTCCATCCCTACAACTTGGCAAAAAAGCAGCCGCTCCATCGCAGACTTTCAAGCTGCTCACAAAGCCAGAGTCTCATCCAAAAAAAATACCATCGGGTGCTACTTTTCGCCCCGTTCTGCATTTGCAAACGTCTTCTAATACAGCAGCGGGAAAATCTTCCTATAGTATCCATCATGGCGACACTTCCGTTATGGATTTGATGGAAGGCGTTCAGATATCAATTAATGCTGCGATTCCAGATTCGTTGAATAGACTCTTAAATATTCAGGATACAATTGCGATCCGCAAACACTTTAATCAAACACTTTCTGAAGAAGGTAAACATTTTCAATTGAGATGGCAAAAAGATAGTGCGGTAGTTGCAACGTCTGAAATTGTTCTTCATAATTTACAAAATGCAGAATTTCCATTTGTAAGTGTAAGTAGTTTCAAGCCATTTCTGTTTTCCAAAATTCTTCCCCAACTTTCATTTTCCTTAATATTGATACTGATTTCGGCTTTGGCATTTTTATTGGCTTGGAAGAGCTATTCGCGAGAACGAAGGCTTTCCGCAATGAAAAATAACCTGATGAGCAATATTAGTCACGAACTTCGAACACCTACCACAACTATAAAAATACTATTGGATTCTTTGGCCGAGGACGAAGTACTTCAAAATCAAAATCTTGCACGAGAATACATTGAAATGGCTACTCAAGATTTGGAACGTTTGGAATTGTTGATAAATCAAACACTTCATAATTCATTGCTTGAATCGGGAAAGCTGAAGATTCAGTTATCTAGCTTGGATTTAAGAGTAGTGATATCCGAACTTTTAAAAAGCTTACAACCTAAATTTCAAAGACACAACGTAAAAATAGAGCAATTTTTTGAAGGGGAGGACTTTTTTATTCGAGGGGATTCCTTACACGTTCAGGGAGTGTTCCTAAATGTTTTGGATAATGCAGTGAAGTATGGCGGCGAGAATGTTCATATAAAACTGAAAGGAAGAGTTGAGCTTAAAGAAGTAATTATTGAGGTTATCGATAATGGACCAGGAATTGAAAAAGCTTATCAGAAAAGCATTTTTGGAAATTTCGTACGTGTTCCCTCCGGGAATCCTGATAATGTGCGTGGATATGGCCTCGGGTTAAGTTATGCCGCCCAAATAGTGCAACTCCATGGAGGAAGTATTATGCTTAGTGATAATAGAAATGGTAGTTGTACCTTCATTTTAAAATTCCCGCAAGAAATTCAGTAACGATGCAGACTAGAATATTATACATAGAGGATGAGGTGCACTTATCACGCGCTGTGAAAGACTCTTTGGAACGAAAGGGGTTTGAAGTAGTGCTCAAGAAAGATGGCACAAACATCTTGGAACATGTAAAAGTGATTGCGCCGGACATCTGCTTGTTGGATGTTATGCTGCCGCGTATTGATGGCTTCACGCTCGGTGGAATGATACGAAGTGCCTACTCTAAGTTGCCCATAATTTTCCTTACTGCAAAATCGCAAACAACTGATGTTTTGGCAGGATTTGCTTCCGGCGGAACCGATTATCTCCGGAAGCCTTTTAATATGGACGAATTAGTTGCTAGAATAGAAAATCAAATACACCTCAGTAAAGCATCCTTTCTTAATACTGATTTTCCTGCAAAAATAAATATAGGGAGTTTTAGTTTTTACCCTGCTCTCTATGAGCTACATACTGACGATGGCGGTGTTCAGCAGCTATCTTATCGGGAGGTACAATTGCTCAGTTTAATGGTACAATACATCAATCGCCCGGTCGAACGCCGACTTTTGTTACAAACAATTTGGGGCAATGACAACCTTTTTAATTCCAGAAACCTTGACGTATATATTCGAAAGCTGCGCCAACGTCTATCTTGTGATGCTCGAATTGAGTTGAAGACTTTAAAAAGTGTGGGTTATCATTTAATTGTTCGAGATTAAAGGAAGCTAATAGTTCGGTTAATTTGAGTTGGATGATTTTTCTAAAATTTTTTCTCCAATACTTCAAGTAGTAGCAGAAATCTGGATAATTTGCATGTTGATAGTAATATTTAACGTGCTGATTTCAACAATAATTCGAATCATGCACCCAAGATATCTTTGAATAAAGACCTTTTTGAAATTATAGGTTATTCTAATTTCCTATCCCATCCGCTCAATCTCCTCCATCATTCCCAGCAAAGAAATGGCGATCACTTCCTTAGAAATTGGAAACATTTCCATTCCCGGATAGACCACAAATTGTTTCGTTGCTTTGATATCTTCGCAGCCTAAATTAAAACCCTTTGAAACTGTCGGAGTCATGGAACGCTTGATTTCGATGGCGTATTTATGTTGCATATTCGCTTCTATCACAAGGTCAATCTCTGCACCTGCCGCTGTCCGGTAAAACCATGCGGTCACGCCATCTGGAAGGCAAGACAACAAATTTTCAAGAACAAAGCCCTCCCAACTCGCGCCAACTACCGGATGTCCGAGTACGTCATCCAAAGTTTTTAGATTAAGCAAAGCATGAGTAAGTCCGCTATCGCGGATATAGATTTTCGGCGATTTTACAAGTCGCTTTCCAATATTTCCTGCCCACGGCTTAAGGGTGCGGATTAATAACAAGTCCTCCAATAGTTCTACGTATCTTTTGGCCGTCGGGCCGGCTATATCTAAGTTTGCTGCAAGCTTTGTAAAATTTACTTGCGCAGCCTGATTGTGTGCCAACATTGTCCAGAGTCGACGCAAGGTTACTCCCGGAATTCGAGGACTGAGTTGAGGAATATCTCGCTCCAGATAAGTGCTGATAAAATTGGTGCGCCAAACAAATGCCGCTGCATCATTTTCGGCAAGAAAGCTATCTGGAAATCCTCCTCTTAGCCAAAGTTTATCCCGCTCTCCCTCTTTTGCAAAATCAATTTCGGCGGCGGTGAGTCCCGATAAATCTTTGTAAGCGATGCGCCCAGCAAGGGATTCAGACGATTGTCGCAGCAAATCCAAGGAAGAGGAACCTAAAATCAGGAATTGACCTGTCCGATATCCATCGCGACGACGGCGGTCAATAACTCCCCGTAAAACTGGAAACAATTCGGGCGTTCGCTGTATCTCATCCAAGATAATCAATCGACCTTTATGCAATTCAAAATAAGCTTCCGGCTCCCTTAATTTGGCGAAATCTGTAGGACTTTCTAAGTCTAAATAAATAGGTGTCGGGTCGTAAGATGTAGCAATGGCTTCGGCCAAAGTAGTTTTACCGACTTGCCTTGGGCCAAGTACACCTACAGCAGGGAAAGTTTTTAGAAGATTTTCAATCTCCTTTTCAGCATTTCTATGAATCATCCTTGCAAATCTAACACTGAATGTTAGATTTAAAAGGTAAGCTATTCCTTTTCTCAGAAATTCTCCGAAAAAATAGCGAAATCGTAAGCAGCTTAACTCATTTATTCGGAGCATGTTCGCCTTTATTGTACTCAAAAAATAATATTGAACGCAGCCCCGAGGCCAAAA
>JBDTKK010000119.1:0-5329 GCA_039935335.1 Chitinophagaceae bacterium | reverse complement strand
AGCGTCATAGGCCCCTCTTTTACTTCGGTATTCCACTTCCCTGGCTTAGCGGCATCGCTGAATTCCGTGAATTCGGTACCCTCAAAATCGGTTTTTTTTTCCGGAGAAAATTTCCCGCCCTTGCGGTCATCTTTCTGAAAACTTCTAGGTCGGTCTCCGTCCTTTTTATAGGGAGCTTTCCCACCGAATCCACCTTCTCTTTTCCCGCCAAACCCACCTTCCCGCTTTCCTTCAAACCCACCTTCTCTTTTCCCGCCAAACCCACCTTCTCTTTTCCCTTCAAACCCACCTTCTCTTTTCCCTTCAAATCCACCTTCTCTTTTCCTACCAAAACCGCCTTCTCTTTTCCCTTCAAATCCACCTTCTCTTTTCCCTTCAAAACCGCCTTCTCTTTTCCCTTCGAAGCCGCCTTCACGCTTTCCTTCAAATCCACCTTCCCTTTTCCCCCCGAATCCACCTTCCCTTTTCCCTTCGAATCCACCCTCGCGCTTATCTGAAAAACGCTTTGGCGTAGCACTATTTTCTAAAGCTTTCCTTTCGGTATAGCCCATTTCCTTTTTGGGCTTTTCTCTTTTGGCATCAGGGTTTATCGGTGTTCGTTTTCTAGGCTCTGTTCTTTCAGAAAAGCTTTTGTCTTTTGCAGCTTCGGGATTCGGACGCTCGCTTTTTTCCTCACGTTTTTTGTAAGGCTCATCGCTCTTGCGGTAGGGTTTCCGGTCAGCTTTTTGAAAATTATCAGGACGGTCTTTTGAAAACCTACCGGCACGTTTTGGCCGTTCTTCAAAACTGTCTTTCCCAGAGGCCAGTCTATCAGATTTTTCGGAAGATTTTGAGTCTTCAAAGCGGGAAGATTTTGGTCTTTCCTGCTTGTCTCCTTTTTCACTATAATGTGTTTCCTGCTTGTTTCGTGCTCCTGGCTTTGGCATAATATTGAGCTACGCACCGATAGCGGCACGCAGCCTGCAAAGCTACGCATATGTGAGGCGCAGTTGAGACGCGGTAATTGCTAAGTATTCGGGTATTCTTTTCGGCTCGTGCTGCCGCCCATTTGTTCTGCTTCAAGTATAGGGAAAGCTGCAGAAAAAGTTGCCTCCAATTCATTAAGTAGCGGCATCATTTCTTCAATTGGTGCTTCTGATTTAGCTAAGCTTTCCAGACTTGTAAGGTTCTCATACATTTTTCTCACCCGCACAACAGAGACGCTGCTTTTTAAAAAATGTGCTTGGCGATAGATACCTTCATAATCTTGTTTTTCCCGTATCAAGGAAGCGAGAAGTTTAAGACCTTCTGGCATGGTACCAAGAAATAGATTCATGACCTCCGAAATGTAGCTTCGGTCGTTGCCTGATAACTCATATAAATAGCTGAAGTCAACTAAAGGACTGTTTTGCATTTCTGGATAATTTGAAGTAGCGTTGGGCTTAGACAATCTCGTGAATTTTAGTATTTCAGCGTAGAGTTCGTTCGGTTCAAATGGCTTTGAAATATAGCCATCCATTCCACTTTGGAAGCATCGTTCTGCTTCTCCTTTTAAGGCGTCGGCTGTCATAGCAATAATCGGTATATCGCTTTTTAACTCATTCCGTATAAATCGGGTTGTTGTATAGCCATCCATTTCCGGCATTTGTAAATCCATCAATATGGCATCATACTTTCCCGCCGAAAGCGCATCTAATGCAAGTTTGCCATTTGCCACAATATCGGCGGTTGCAGCTTGGCGTTTCAGCGTATGTAACACCACTTTCTGGTTAATAGGATTATCTTCTGCCACCAAAAGATGAATGCCTTGTAGCATATTTACTTTTGGTGTGTTTCCTGACTGCGTTGAGTCTTCGAGGGAAATAGGCATATCAGTTATGGGGTAGGGGATGCTAAAGCTAAAGGTGGAACCCGCACCAAGGTTACTCTTTACCCACACCTTTCCCTTTTGCAACTCTGTAAGTTGTTTCACTATCGCCAAGCCCAAACCGGTACCGCCATACTTGCGCGAGGTCTGAGCATTGTTTTGGGTGAAGCTTTCAAAAATCATCTGTTGCTTGTTTTTAGCAATTCCAATGCCAGTATCTTTTACGGTAACTAACAATTCACAAGCCTCTGGTTTTTGGCTGTTGCAATCAACTTCGATAATCACACTCCCCTGCACGGTAAATTTTAATGCATTACCTACGAGGTTAATCATAATTTGTTGCAAACGCAAGGGGTCGCCCAGCAGCGTTTCGGGTACTTTATCAGATATCTTGACTTCTAGCGTTATCAGTTTTTCGTCCGCTCTAAATTGTAAGGGAACAATGGCCCTTTTTATGGCGATTCTCGGATGGAAAGGAATTCGCTCAAACCGAAATTTACCAGACCGAATCTTTGAAAAGTCAAGCACATCATTAATAATGGCTAAAAGATGCCTGGCAGATTCCATGATGTTTTGTGCATAGTCCTTCTGTTCTTCACTTTGGAGCGTGCTGATAAGCAAATGGCTCATCCCCATAATGCCATTCATCGGAGTTCGGATTTCATGGCTCATATTGGCCAAGAATGTCTCCTGAGCCATTCGGGTCTTCTCCGCAACCCTCGTTGCATGAATTAGTTCCAATTCATTCTCCTTCCTTTCGGTAATGTCCGTTGCTAGTCCACAAATATTTTGCACCTCACCATGCACATCCAGTAAAGGAAATTTTACCACCCAGAAATAATGCTTCTTCCCGTCCATGTTCACCACATCTTCATACGTCACCAAACTTTTGTGCAGGATTACTTGCTCATTAGTAAACCGAAAGTTTTGACTGGTATTCTCCGGAAATAAGTCCGCATCCCGTTTAGCAAGCAATTCTTCCGGATTTTTCCTAAATACTTCGCACAACTTCTTATTGACCACCATGTACCGCCCATCCAAGTCCTTAATATATACAGCCGAAGGGATGTTATCGATGATATCCTGCGTCAGCCTATGTTGCTGCATCCTTTGCTGGGCAAGGGCTTTGAGCTGCTCCTCCATCTTCTTTTCTACATCATTGTCCCAAACTATCACCTGCCAATCAGTTATTTTACCTCCCTCATCTCGCACAGGAAAAAAGCGGTACGATACCCATTTTTCTTCTTTGTCTTTAGTGCGAATTTTCAAATCTTGACTGCGCATAAAAGGATTCGTGGGCAAGCCCCAGGTATTTTCGTCGGGCAACAACAATGTGGACGGTTTGCCCACTAACCCGTCAGCAATCGGCCCCAAAACCTCCTCCGCATTTTTGCTTATGTATCTAAAAATACCATCCAGCCCAACCATTGCTGTCACAAACCCAGACCGCTCAATAAGTTTTGAATAGCGCTCAGATTCCTGCCGCGCTTTTAGAATAGCATCCTCCTTTTTCTTTTGTAAAAGGGCTAATCGTTTCACACAAATAAGGAGCAACAAGCAAAGCAATGTATAGCTCGTAATCGTGGCCAACAGTCTCGATTTGCTATAGTATCGGTACTGTTCAAAATTGGCCAATTGCTGCTCCCGTGCAACTTTCAACAATTGCTGAACATCCTCTCCAATACGCACATTTGGAGAATTATTCGCCGCGATAAGGTCTCCAGAGCTTTGATTGAAAACTGATTCTTGCCGAATCTGCGCAGCAATACTTTCAAGTGTTTTTTGTTCCAAACTATTTTCTGCAAATAATTTCTGAAGCGAATCTACCCTTCCCAAAAGTGTAGCCTGCGTTGCCTCTAAAGAAGGGAAAGGTTTAGATTTTTCAGAATCATTTTTCGGAGAAAGGAGGGCGAACTGAAGCGACTCCACACCCGCCAATACCTTGTAGCTTTTCATTGCCCCTTCTTGTTCCATTTCACTCTTTTGATAAAGACTGTACGCCAATAAACTAAGCGCCATAAAAACAACAACAATTAGCCCTGAAATGGCCATAAGACCTTGCCTGAAATACATATGCTAAACTGGGTTTCGGAATTATATACTTACGAAGTTAGTTTCTCAACTTTTATTGATTTTCTGAGAGGCTATTTTAGGGGAAAGCCATGTGGGTTTATTGCGCCTTTTCATTTTTTAAGGTTTCTTGTTAATTTTTTGAAACGCTGAATTTAAGTCAATTCGTCTTCGTAAACATAATGTTGCGGATTACAACTTGAAAGCCCTCGTCTATTTATTGCAAGTTCCCTTTTATAAAATTTATGCGCCATCGTTGGATTTTTATACCTTGTTGCGAAACATCAAATCAATCTATACCATGGAATCAAACAATCACATCGTCCTGGTCACAGGAGCTACCGGCGGCCTCGGCACCGCCATGTGCAAAGAACTTTTCAACGACGGCTACCGCGTAGCTGCCAACTATCGCAACAAAGAAAAAGCTGAGGCCTGGCAGAAGAAAATGCAGGACGAGGGAATAGAAGTGCATCTCTTTGAAGGGGATGTAACCAGCTATGAAAGTGTCGGTAAAATGGTTTCCGAAATTGAAGCAAAGCTCGGCCCAGTCGATATCCTGGTAAATAATGCCGGCATCACCCGCGATGGTCGCTTCTCAAAAATGAGCCCCGAAGATTGGCATGCTGTTATCTCCACCAACCTCGATTCTGTATTTAATTGTAGTCGCCACGTCATTAACGGAATGATAGACCGCAAATTTGGCCGGATTATTAATATCTCCTCAGTAAATGGCCAACGCGGGCAGTTCGGTCAAGCCAATTATTCTGCAGCAAAAGCAGGGATGCACGGCTTCACCAAAACACTCGCCATGGAAGTGGCCAAATATGGTGTCACCGTCAACACCATCTCTCCAGGATACATCGGTACTGATATGGTAATGGCAGTAGAGCAAAAATATCGCGATGCTATTGTAGCGCAAATTCCTGTTGGTCGCCTCGGCGGAACCCACGAAGTAGCCCATTTGGTTAGCTTTCTCGCCAGCAATCAAGCCAGCTTCATCACCGGTGCCAATTACAGTATTAACGGCGGTCAGCACGTTTATTAAAAGCTTTTAGAAAATGTCTCAAAGCCACAAGCAGCAATGTTTGTGGCTTTTTTAATGAAGTGATTTTTGGGTTCATCCCGGCTGTCCAACATCGTTTTCCCAAACCACGAAATACATTTTGTCTGGCAGCCGGGTCAGGATTTCCACACTCATTCCCTTGCACAAGCCCTGAAAGAGCGAAATCCACTAGCGATGGGTGTAGTCGTCCCATGGGATTAGCGTTCCATCGGATTCGCAACCCTTAGCAATTACACCCGAGTAATCGCCGCACCCAAATCATTCAACCGCTGGTCTATCCGCTCATACCCTCTGTCTATCTGCTCGATGTTTTGAATCGTGCTTTTCCCCTGCGCCGATAGTGCCGCAAT
>JBDTKK010000118.1:0-6285 GCA_039935335.1 Chitinophagaceae bacterium | reverse complement strand
CATGCCGATGGCAGCAGCAATGCTGTGAAGCTGAACCATACTTACAACGAGCAACAGATTATTTGGTTTAAGGCTGGTGGCGCATTGAACGTTATTCGTTCTGAAGCCAAAAGAGCAGCTCCGAAAGTTTAGTAATTAAAAATCGATTTGTAAAAAGCCCGCAGCAATGTGGGCTTTCTATTTCGAAATTCAAAAATTCTATCCCCCTACTTTTGCGCCATGAATACAACGGCTCTTCATGCTATTTCCCCGATTGATGGTCGCTACCAGCGCCAAGTTGCTTCACTCTCCCAATATTTTTCAGAAGCCGCGCTGATGCGCTATCGCGTGCGGGTAGAGGTTCAATATCTACTCCATCTTGCGGAGCAAAAGATTATTAAGCTACCTATCAATGTGGATGAAAAAATGCTGAATGGTTTGTGGAAAAACTTCTCCGAAGAGGATGCTTTGACGATTAAGAAAACAGAGCAAACCACCAATCATGATGTGAAGGCAGTCGAGTATTTCATCAAAGAAAAATTAAAAAACGTAGGTGCAGACAGCATCTTAGAATGGGTGCATTTTGGCCTCACTTCTCAAGACATCAACAACACCGCAATTCCGCTACTTTGGAAGGAAGCATTAGAGCAGGAATATGTACCGATGATGCAGCAGGTTTTGGCTACTATGCAAGCTCAAGTACAAGCCTGGAAAGATATTCCGATGTTGGCGCACACGCATGGACAGCCTGCTTCTCCTACCATTTTAGGTAAAGAATGGAAGGTTTTTGTGGAGCGGATTAAAGGGCAATTGCAGGCACTTTCGGGTGTTCCTCACCGCGCAAAATTTGGCGGAGCCACGGGAAATTTTAATGCACATCACGTGGCTTTCCCGAACATCAATTGGGAGCAATTCGGGTTTGAATTTGTAGAAAGGCTGGGTTTGAAACGCGCACGTTTTACCACGCAGATAGAAGCCTATGATGCCTTTGCAGCGCAATGTGATGCTCTCAAGCGCATCAACAATATCCTGATCGATTTTAGTCGGGATGTGTGGACTTATGTCTCCATGGAATATTTCAAACAATCCACGAAAGCTGGGGAAATTGGCTCCTCGGCAATGCCCCATAAAGTGAACCCAATCGACTTTGAAAATGCCGAGGGCAACCTTGGAATTGCGAATGCTTTGTATGAGCATTTTGCTGCCAAATTGCCTATTTCTCGCCTCCAACGCGACCTTACAGATAGCACGGTGCTACGCAACATTGGTGTGCCTTTGAGTCATTCTATCATCGCTTTAAAATCCTTAGAAAGAGGTCTTGGAAAGCTCGTGTTGAACCAGCCGAAAATCGTGCAAGATTTGGAGAATAATTGGGCGGTCGTAGCCGAAGCTATTCAGACTATTTTGCGCCGCGAAAATTATCCGCAGCCTTATGAAGCCTTGAAAAACCTGACGCGCGGGAAGGGTGGTATTACTCGTCAATCCATGCACGATTTTATTGACAGCCTTGATATAGATGCACGCATCCGCGAAGAGCTGAAAGCCGTGACACCACAGAATTACACAGGCATTAAGATGGATTTGAGTTAGGCTGGAAACCAGCGAAATTCCCTTCGTATTTTTGGAAGGTGTCTGTTCTCCTGCCTCCTGCCTTTCTTGAAAGTATAGCTTCCGTTCCAGGCTTCGACCGCGAAGCTTTCATTGCTGCGCACCAAAGTTCCGCGCCAGTTTCCGTTCGGCTGCACCCCCAAAAAGGGAATGGATTGTGGGATGATTTGCCTGTAGTTCCCTGGTGCAGCGACGGGCGATATCTTCCCGAAAGACCCTTGTTTACTGGCGATCCACTTTTTCATGCGGGAGCATATTATGTGCAAGAAGCTTCTTCGATGTTGCTCGCTGCCGTGGCTAAATTCTTATTTGGTGGTGCGAAAAATCTGCGTGTCTTAGACCTCTGTGCTGCACCCGGTGGGAAGAGTACGCTGTTGGCATCAATGCTGGAGGAAAGCAGTCTTTTGATATCGAACGATGTGATTCGGAATCGAGCAACTATCCTTGAAGAAAGTATGATTCGCTGGGGCTATACCAATACTTGGGTGACGAGCAATGACCCACGCGATTTTGGCAGAATGCCCGGATATTTTGACGTCGTTTTGGTGGATGCACCATGTAGTGGTTCAGGCCTATTTCGGAAAGATGCAGGAGCGATGAAGGAATGGAGTGTAGAAGCCGTCACAAGCTGTAGTCTGCGGCAGCAAAGGATTCTGGCTGATGTTTGGCCGTGCTTAAAGGAGAATGGCATCCTTATTTACGCAACTTGTTCCTATTCTTCGCAAGAGGATGAAGCCATTTGTGATTGGCTGGCGGATGAATTTTCGGTTGAAGGAATCCCGCTGGATTTTTCAATGGAATGGGGCGTTGTGGAAAGTATTTCTTCAAAGAATAAAATGCTAGGATATCGTTGCTTCCCCAACAAAGTGCAAGGTGAGGGATTCTTTATTTCTGCCTTTAGAAAGCTGAGTAGAACACCAGCATTTTACTATAAATCTTTCCGCGCAGCGAAGCTTAAAAGGGCACAAGAAGCAAGCCTTAAATTATTGCGTAGCGGGAAATTTAGTATCCTTGAAGATGCACGCCGGGCGGCCTTTGCGGTTTATCCATGGCATGAACCCGATTATCATTTTTTGCAAGAATTAGTTTACCTGCGTAAGCCCGGAATTCGATTGGGGATGGCTGCGCAAAAGGATTGGATACCGGAACATGATGTGGCCTTAAGCCTTGATAAAAATACGAGCCTTCCGCAATGGAATATGAGTAAGGAAGTGGCATTGGCCTTTCTTAAAAAGGAGTCTATTGAAGCGCCGCCAAACTTGGGAGGCGGCTGGATGATTGCGAGTTATGAAGGACGCAGTTTGGGCTGGGTGAAGGTGTTAGCGAATCGAGTGAATAATTATCTTCCTAAACACTGGAAAATAAGGATGGAAATTCCTGATTTGGATGCTGGAAAGGAATAGAGTTTTAGCATTTTTAGAAAGCCTTTCGTAGTCTTTTTTAACAGGCTCTGCGCATATAATTCCCGCTCTTTGCAACCGATGAAGCAAGTGGTTTTTCTGTTCTTGTGTGCGTGTATAATGGGTTTTCAATCCATGGCGCAAACGCAAGATTCTGGGTATAGCATTCCAAAATACATTTTGCCGGCAAGTACAGATACGATTGAGGAAATTGTCAGTATTGACACTGCGATTATTCTTCAAAAATCTCCCTTGGAAATTGAATGGGAAACGCAGACGGACAGTGGCCAAAACGCAATTCAGGAGAAGGGTACAGCGGGATTCTTCCCCATGAATGGGCATGCAGTTGGCGCAGGTATTTATGCGTTTCATTCTACTGCCGCGCGAGGCACGGTAATAAGAGTTCGTAACCTGAATAATAATGCAGTCGCATTTGTGAAAGTGCTTGGCCCTTTACCCGATTCTAAACGATTTTCGGGCTGCATCATTGGCCTGAGTGATAAAATCAAAACAGCCTTGGGCGTGCAGGAAAACAAAGCTTTTTGCGAGTTGAGCTATGTCGGTTATTAAGCGTTTGCTGAAAGATTTCGAGCGGACATAATTCGCCATTTACGGTACTTTGCCGCCGTGAAAATTCTCGTTATTCGCTTTTCTTCCATCGGCGATATTGTGTTGACCAGTCCTGTGGTTCGTTGCCTTCGTCAGCAGATGCCCAATGCAGAAATCCATTACCTGAGCAAAAAGGAATTTGCGCCGATTCTTTCTTCCAATCCGAATATCGACAAGCTTCATTTGCTGGGCGATGATTTAGACGGAATGATAAAAGAGCTGAACGAGGAGCACTTTGATTTTGTAGCCGATTTGCATCATAATGTACGAACTGCCCGCGTGAAGGCCGCACTGGGCGTAAAATCTGGCTCCTTTCCAAAAAGGAATATTGAGAAATGGGTCTTGGTGAATTTCCGGAAGAACCTGATGCCGGATGAGAGCATTGTGGAGCGTTATTTTGAAGCCGTGAAGCCGATTGGCATCCATAATGATGGCCGCGGTTTGGATTATTTCATACCCCAACACGCAAAAATCACTAACGATGATATTCCGACTTCGCATTGGCCGGGCTATGTAGCCTGTGTGATTGGCGGCTCCTATTTCACTAAGAAATTGCCTGTGGATCAGTGGCGGAAATTTTGTGAGGCGGTTCCTTTTCCTGTCATTTTGTTGGGAGGTGCCGACGATCGAGATGCGGGGAGGGAGATTGCTGAATTAGACCCTATCAAGATTTATAATTCCTGCGGAAAATTCAACATCAACGAGTCTGCAGCTTTGATAGAAAGGGCACGGGTAGTGGTGAGTAATGACACCGGTTTGATGCATGTTGCAGCAGCATTTCAAAAGCCTGTTGTTTCACTTTGGGGCAATACTTCACCGGAACTAGGAATGTTTCCCTACTACGGTGGAAATAATTTAACAAGTCGAGTGAGTCCCTTAAGTATCCTGGACGAGAAGAAAAAGCTATGGTGCCATCCTTGCTCCAAGCTTGGTTATGCGCGTTGTCCGCATGGGCATTTTAAATGTATGAAGGGCTTGGACATGGAGAAAATTGCTGGTGATGTAAAAAAACTTTGGGCTTCTACCCAACCAAAATGAGATTTTAGCTGTCTTTAGTTGTATTATTGTTCTTGTGGGCAGTTATGCCTCGTTCCCTCTGTCGAATCTTCTAAGCATTATCCTCACGTTACTCATTTCATATCCGTTTTCAAAGAAATCATGAAATCATCATTACTCGTAAAAATTTCGCTTTGCCTGTGCTTGTTTCTAAGCGTTTTTGGGGTACAAAATGCGAAGGCAGACCACATCTCGTCTGTCGACATGTTCGTGGATTACATTGGCTCTGGGCCAACGGATATGAAGTACAGGGTTACAATTGTCCTTTACCGGATTTGTATCGGAAATAACCTTCAGTTGGGCACAACGACTTACGGTACAACCATGGTTACTTCTGCCAATCTGAATTTTTCAAAGAGTATAAATCCGACGATTGTTGGTGGATTTGATACCCTTGACAATTTGTGCCCGGATTTTTCGATAATCAATTCTTGTCGAGTCCTAGCTAACACCTCCTATTCGGGTTATCAAACTGCTACTTATGTGGATACCGTGACCGTACCGGGACGGTCTAACGATTTAAAATTTACTTGGAGCTCCTGCTGTCGCTTGCTCAGTTACACCAATATTAATCAGCCTTCTTTTTACCTTGAGGCGGGTATCAACAACTTACTCCGCTACAACAACAACTCACCGCGCTACCTTGGTCAGCCCTTTACGTTTTGCTGCACCAACCAGCCAAGCACTTTGTCAAATATTCCTAGTGACCCCGATGGCGATTCTCTAGTGACGCTTAGCAATACCCCCATGCAAACAGCGACCACAACGGTCGGCTATAATGCTGGGTTTAGCGCAGCACAGCCAACGGGCACTTCTGCTCCCGCCTATTACAGTGTCTCCCCGATTTCGGGTAAAGTAAAGTTTCTCGCGACAGGTACCGGAAAGTATGTGTTTGGTTACCGTACGGAGGATTGGGATAGAGCAAGCGGCAAGCAACTTGGGTATATTATGCGCGACCTCACCATAACTATTTTGCCGTGTACGAATGTGCCGCCTTATGTTGACTCGATTCCGCTTCCGCAAGACATCGTAGGGGTAAAACATGTTGATACTACTAACGGAGATGTGGTCTTGACGGCCTGTCCGCAAGTACCGCTCTCTTTTAAGATTAGTTCTCACTCTAATAATACATTCGGTAAGGTTTATATGCGCCCTGCGAGTGTACTGCCTCCAGGGATGACGGTAACCGCAAGTCCCGGCGATAGTCTCGCTACTATTTTGGTCAACTGGACACCGACCGCGGCAGATATCGGCCCTCACGTTGTAACGCTTCTTGCAGTAGATAGTACCTGCGCAAAGGGTCAAGAAATCACTCTCCGATCGGAATTCACATTTACGGTAAATGTGCGGCCAGGGCTGGATGCTGGCCCTGATTTATCTTCCTGTCCTTTGGGTGAGCGGCCAGTAAGGCTGGGGTCTAATGCGAATCCGACAAGTAAAATCACTTGGACAGGGCTAGATGGCCTTCCAGCAAAATACCTTACTTGCACCACCTGTGCGAATCCATACGCGGGGCCACCTATGAATTATACCTATATTGTGACAACGGATGACATCACTTATGTCTGCAAAAATTCCGACACAGTTGTCGTCTTTATCGATACAACAAATAGCGTAGAGACACCCCAAGACG
>JBDTKK010000117.1:0-3640 GCA_039935335.1 Chitinophagaceae bacterium | reverse complement strand
ATTCTTGGGAATTTAGAAAAATTAAAGTTACGTCATTTGGAACAGCCAAATTCAGTTATCCCCGGTTGATTCATTATACTTACCGAGTCTGGCTAATTGGCATCTTGATGTTTTATCGTGTGTTTTGTAGCTCTGCCCAGAAACGATTTAGGCTCCAAAATCTTCTTTGTCCTTCAAAAATACCCTTAGGTAAGTAAGCGCATTTGCTATTTATAAATCAACACTTTCAGCGCTGTTATCGATGAAATACTCCCTCGATACATCCCTTCGCTATTAAAAGGCAAAGCAATATTTCCATCCTTATCCACAGCGATGAGCCCGCCTTCCCCACCAATTTTTACGAGTTTTTCATACACCACCAAATCAGCGGCTTCCTGTAGTGACAAACCTTTATACAACATCAGGCAATGGATATCATGCGCGACGGCAGCCTTGATAAAAAGCTCGCCATGGCCGGTACAGGAAATGGCGCAGGTATCGTTACTCGCCCAGGTTCCCGCGCCGATCAATGGCGTATCGCCCACACGGCCAAATTGCTTGTTGGTCATGCCGCCAGTGGACGTTGATGCTGCGAGATTGCCTTGGGCATCAAGAGCTACGGCTCCAACGGTACCAAATTTCTTCTCTGAATGGTCGAGCTGCACTTTTCCTTCCTGCAAAGCTTCCTGCAATTGGTCATAGCGTTGTTGCGTGAAGAAATATTCGGCGGGTTCTACAGGGAAATTTTGAGCTTTCGCAAATTCCTCCGCTCCTTTTCCCATCAGCAAAACGTGCTCTGTTTTTTCCATCACTGCACGCGCGAGCGCAACAGGATTTTTTATGCCTTGAATACCCGCAACTGCACCACAGCCCAAATGCTTTCCTTCCATAATGGCCGCATCCATTTCGTGCTTTCCGGCATGATTAAAAACCGCACCTCTTCCCGCATTAAACAAGGGAAAATCTTCTAAACTTTTGACACTGGCTTCTACGGCATCAAGGGCTGTTCCGCCCTTTTCCAAAATACTATACCCTGCTGCCAGCGCAGCTTTCAAACCTTGCTCATATTGAGCTTGCAGGTCGGCGGTCATAGTTTCCCGAAGTATAGTTCCCGCACCGCCGTGGATGGCAAGTGCAATATTTTGTGCAGACATTTTGGAATGTTTTAGAAAGGCGTGAAGGTAAGCGGGCGCAACAAGGCTCTTACTTTTGCACTGCTTAAATTTTGATGAAATGCGCGTAGCGATTGTAGGTGCCACCGGACTAGTGGGCAGCACCATGCTTAGGATTCTTGAAGAAAGAAATTTCCCCGTCACAGAACTACTTCCAGTGGCTTCGGCAAAGTCGGCAGGGAAGATGATTTCCTTTAAAGGAAAGGAATATCCGGTGCTGACTCCCGAAGAAGCTATTGCCCGAAAGCCGCAACTGGCCTTGTTTTCAGCAGGTGGCGGGCCATCTTTAGAGCTTGCGCCAAAGTTTGCAGCCGTTGGTTGTCGCGTAGTAGATAACTCCTCGGCTTGGCGCATGAATCCCGCTAACAAACTAATTGTACCAGAGGTGAATGGCGATGCGCTGACGGAGGACGATTTCATCATTGCAAACCCTAATTGCTCTACGATACAAATGGTGATGGTCTTGCATCCGCTGCAAAAGAAATATGGCATCAAGCGCGTGGTGGTGAGCACCTATCAAAGCGTGACGGGCACGGGGCAGAAAGCGGTGAAGCAATTGCTGGACGAGCGTGCAGGGAGCAAGAATTACGAGGTATATCCTCATGCAATCGACATGAATATCATCCCACATATTGATGTTTTTGGCGAAGGCGATATCACTAAAGAGGAATTGAAAATGATGCAGGAGACTTCCAAAATCCTGCGCGATGATGCCATAAAAGTATCGGCAACTTGTGTGCGCGTACCCGTGATGGGCGGGCATAGCGAGAGCCTGAATGTGGAGTTGAATTCAGCCTTTGAAATGAAAGAAGTGCGGCAAACCTTAGAATCGATGCCGGGGCTGGAGGTTATAGACAATCCGCAAGCCAATGAATACCCAATGCCTTTGCATGCTGCGGGGAAAGATGCTGTTTATGTTGGGCGTATTCGGCGGGATAATTCTCAAGAAAACACTTTGAATTGCTGGGTAGTTGCGGACAACTTAAGAAAGGGAGCCGCGACTAATGCCGTACAAATAGCTGAATACCTATTGCAGCAGGGCTGGCTCTCGTAGAGGTTTCCGCTTCTGTCATTTGTCTGTAAAGCTTTGGTTGGAGCGGCTTTCAGGGTGATTTGCAAGGATACCTTTGCGGCGTTCTTAAAAAAGCAACTCAGAATGAATCTCAAATCAATACTCACAGTTGGCCTTATCGGCCTTTCTACTGCAAGCATGGCGCAAGCTTGGCAACAAGACTCCATTGCGATGGGTGCTAACTACGCCAACGACGTTTTTTATAAACTATCGAACGGCTCTACGAGCTTTGCACCTGGCGATAATTGGCATCTTTCTTTCCAGATGACCACTTTTGGAGAACTGCATTACAACGCCTCTATCGGCACCAATTCTACCCGTACCGGCATTCAGGTGTTTGTAATTAGTAATCTTACGTCTACGTATAGCTCCATTTCTGGCACAGATACGATTGGTAAAACCGACCCTTCGCTTGCATTAATCAATAATGATACGAGCTGGGGAACTGGAGCTTTCTACCAAAATCGCGTCCTTACAGACCCTTTTTCTTATGGATGGGGTGAGTATAATAGCATGGATCATTCTTTAGCAGGAACAACAGTCTATCTTTTGAAAATGATTGATGGTACTGCTTATAAGTTCTATGTACAGAAGTACATCAGTACGCCGTACAGTGCTATTCAGTACAAATTCCATCTTGCAAAATTGGATGGTAGTTCTCCAGACAAGGTAATTGACATCAATCGCCAAGATGCCAATAATGATTTCTCTGCACGCAATCTTGCTTATTACAACATCGATTCCGACCGTATCGAAAACCGCGAGCCAATTCGTGATAACTGGGATTTCGTATTCACCCGCTATACAGAAATGATACCAAATGGCCCAGGTCCTTTGGTTCCTTATCCAATGATGGGTGTGTTGAGCGACGAAGCTGTACTTGCTGTAAATGTGCATCAAGTGAATCCAGACCAAACTCAATACAAGACCTTTACCTACGGTACTGCGGCTAATGCGATAGGCTCTGATTGGAAATACTTTGACGACCCAACTCATACCGGCCACGGAACGTATAAATTAGACAGCACAGCAAACTATTTCATCCGTACTGCTAGCACACCAAATCAATATTGGCAGTTGCAGTTTACCCGCTTTGATGGCAGCGCACAGGGCATGATGACTTTCCAAAAGCGATTGCTGGCTACTGAATTGGGCGTGGCTAAAACTTCTTCTGTCAATGCTTGGGCAATTGCACCAAACCCTGCTAACAATAGTGCAAACATTATGGTGGATGCAAAATCTGTTACCAATAATGCACAATTACTCATTACAGACATGGCCGGCCGCGTTGTTTTGAACACAAATATTAGTGTAAAACAAGGCATGAATGGCTTTGGTATCAATACCGCAAACCTTGCTCCCGGTGTTTATGCTGTGAAAATTGCCGGAGAAAATCTTAGTTTGAGCAGCCGCCTTG
>JBDTKK010000116.1:0-6402 GCA_039935335.1 Chitinophagaceae bacterium | reverse complement strand
ACACATCAGATTTGATCGCACTGATTCCTTATTGGGCGGTCCAAGGTTTGATACATGTTGAAGAAATCCCGAAATCTGGATTGTTCAATAGTAGCGATATGAAAATCCGGAAACTCAAAAATTTATCCAGTAATGCTGCAGGGTATGAACAAAGTATATTTCGTGGGCTTTTTACTGGTTCAATTGGCACAGTATTAATCAGCAATCTGCGGAATAAATTCTACATCTACAAAAATTCAGCTGAAGAGGACTTGAAAAGACAAGCCCAGAAGTATTATGTCCCCGAATCTAAGAAGGTAATGAAAACTATGCTAAAAATTTGTGTTGCTCTCGGTGTTATCTTCGGAGCCTTATTTTTGTTTATATGGGGTCCGTTAGCGTCAGTTTCGGCGGTTGTAATTTGCGTATTTTTAGCTTTCATGACTGTTTTTTTGGAAAAAAAGAATAATGAGGGAAACGCGATTTATTCGGAACTAAAAGGATTCAAACATTTTATTGAGATCGCAGAAATTGATAGGATAAAAATGCTATTGGACGAGGATCCAAAGTATTTTGAAAAGACAATGAGCTATGCTTTAGCTTTTGGGATGTTAGAAAAATGGGCAAAGCATTTTGATGCGCTAAATGTTGCAGAACCAATCTGGTATTCAGGGGCAACTAATAGAGCCTTTGGAGTTTATGCCTTTTCGCGTTCGTTCAACAGCAACTTATCTCATGCACAATCCAATCTGGTTAGTATGCCAAGCAGTTCTTCCTCGGGCGGGAGTAGTTTTTCCGGAGGAGGCTCTTCGGGAGGCGGATTTGGTGGCGGTGGGGGAGGAAGTTGGTAAGCTTTAGGAATAGACTGGAAATCAAAATACAAATTAGTTTTTTTAATTCGGGTAATAAGTAATAAACGATAATGTAACTTTGACGTACTGTATTTTGTAAACTATAAATAGATAAATATAATAATCTATGAAAGCCACATTGCTAACTCTATCAATTCTAATCACTTGTATTTTCTTTGCAAATGCACAAATTAGTTTTGCTCTGCTCAAGCCTTTTTTTAATGGTCTTAATCTAGTGGACACATCCGGCTCTGGACTGAACGAGCGGTCTGGAGATATTTTATTGGAACTCAAGGATACAAGCAATCCTGATGGAAAGGAGACGCTTGTTATTCTACGGAATAACAATGGAAAATTAAGTAAGGTTGCGAGCAATGTCAACTTATTGAGGAGCAAAGATTTATTGGGTGTTTCAGGAGGAAATTATCCTTCGTTATCTGAGGGGCTATTATCGGTGGACTACACTACAGGCAGCAACAGCAGCCAATCGGATGTTTCAATTGAATTTGAAAGGAATAATGATGGCAACTATTATTTCAAGACATACACTTCTGTTACAAGAAATTATGGTGTGGAGAATTTATTTGCAAGGGTGGAAATCACTACGCAGCAAACAGGAAAAATTAATTTTTCGGAGGCGACGGAAGAAATGATTCTAAAAAAAGTGAACGCATCTGCGACGCTTAATGATAAGCAAGAAACGCTTTACAAAGCTACTTCGATTTATGCAAAATACATTCCTGATGGTTGGCGATTAGGAGCTTACGCAACGGGAGATTTGAACTGGGATGTTAATAAAACGGACTTACTTCTTCTACTTTATAATGAAGAAGTATGTCGCATTCAATTACTTTTGCAACAAAATGATGGCTTATACAGGAAATCTGTAGCTAACGACAATATCATTATTGTAAATGACTATTTTAATATTAATAACCTAAAAGCAATCATTAAAAATGGCTATTTTACTATTGAAGAAAGGTGGGTGACCGTTGATAAAGATTTTGATCATCGGTATATCACTTTCAAGTACGAGCCAGCAACAAAAACATGGAATTTGCATCGTTATGATGTTGAACATTACTCTGGATTTAATCCGAAACCGATGAAGGAAGTGAAACACCTGACCAAAACTAATTTTGGGATAATCTCATTTGAGAAACTTCAAAAGTTGCCTGGAGAATAGCTAACTAGCATGATACTGAAGATAATTAAATTTCTTTAAAAGAATGGATTTGATTTCATTTTTAATATTTTTACGATTACGTTTGTACCAATCCACTCCATAAAATATCCATTCCATGAATCGCAGAACCTTTATCCAACAAGCATCTTTGGCTACTGGAGCACTGATGTTACCACCTTTCGCTCAAGCGTTTGCAGATAATTCCCGGAGAGTGAAAGTGGCGATAATAGGTGCTGGATTTTCGGGCTTAGCGGCGGCATACCAACTAAAGCAAAAGGGTATTCCTTTCGTTGTTTTGGAAAGTCGTAATAGGACTGGCGGAAGAGTTTTTTCGCACCCAATGAGTAAAGACCTCGTCATTGAATTGGGCGGGGAATGGGTGGGGAATTCGCATACTCGCATCCAGGAATTGTGCAAGGAATTTGATTTGACTTTACAAAATAATCAGCTTGAAACGCATTTAATTTACAAAAGCCAGTACAGTGCTGCTGGAAATTGGAAATACAGTGATGATTGGCAAAATAAATTCAAGAATATATTGATGGATTATCACAGCATGACAGATACCCAAAAGTTAAGCTTAGATCAGTATGATTGGTGGCGTTATTTAGTGGATTAAGGTTGTGCCGGCAAGGATTTAGACATTCGGGAATTGCTGGACAGTACTGATTTTGGCGAAAGTATCCGGCACGTTTCAGCCTTTGCAGCACTCACCGAGTATGCAGAAAGTAGTCCTAAGAATGAGATGGATTTGAAGATAAAGGGTGGGAATGCGCAGCTTGCCGCAGCCTTTGCGAAGCGAATTGGTGATGAAAACTTCCTGCTGAAACACCATGTTGCACAAATTGACCAACGCGGAAAGAAGATTATTGTTCGGTGTAGCAACGGGAAATCTATTGAATGCGAGAAGCTCATCTGCACTGCACCCGCCTTTGCTTTGAGTAGAATTGACTGGCAGCCAGGGTTACCAACACCTTATTTTGAAGCCATCCGCCAGTTGCAATATGCACGGATTCAAAAGCATGCTTTGCATTTTTCGGAGCGTTTTTGGGGGAGTGAAAGCTTTGACCTTGTGACCGACCAATCGCCACAATATTTTTATCATGCTACCAAAAATCAGCAATCAAAAGAAGGGGTGCTCATGGCTTATAGTATTGGGGACAAAGCGGCTATGAATGCAAACCAGTCCAATGAATTTCTAGCGCAGGATGTGTTTCGTTGTTTGCAGCCTCATTTTGGAGATATCAAACCTTTGCTAAAAAATCAAGTGAGTTATTATTGGGGGAATGATGAATATTCGCGTGGAGCTTATGCTTTTTATGGTATTGACCAATGGTTTAAACTCCGTCCTATTCTTTCAGCCCCTTTTATGAATACTTATTTTGCCGGTGAGCATTTAGCTGATTGGCAGGGCTTTATGGAAGGAGCTATCAATACTGGTGAAGCGGCAGCGACGGCGGTATTGGCAGGATAAATATTTTGAGGAAGCGGGAGAATCCTTTATAAACAATTTACTGAAAGGAATACTGCAACCTGCTCAAAACAAACCATATGCGTTTTAAAATTTTAATGACTTATTCTGCGCCCTCATTCCCAGCACCACCATGTGCACTATCCGCCGCCGCGCCATTCACAATACTGTAAACTGCCTGCGGCTGATGATAAATGGAATTATTGAACTTATTCCCTAAAACAATTACTGTAAAATTATCTTTTATAAAACGATAAAAACAAGTATTGTTACCATGCCACCATCCGTTGTGGTAAATAATTTTATAACCGTCTGGATAGCAGAGCATTCTCCAGCCGAGGCCGTAATTTTTAATTCCCTTTTTCTCAAATGAACAAGGACCGTACGCCAACTCCATTGTTTCATTGTTCAGCAATTTATCCTGATAAAAGGACTGATCCCATTTATACATGTCTTCCACAGTACTATAAATACCTTTATCCCCATAGATACCGTCAGCAAACATAATCGGTTCGCGCACCCAATTGTATTTATAGCTCATGGCTGTATTTGGCGGAAAACCTTTGTTTGCATCGAACACAAAAGTATGCGTCATCCCCAAGGGATTAAAAATAAACTCTTGTAGAAATACAGGATATTTACGCTCTGTAACAGATTCAATGATGCTGGCTAATAACGCAAAGTTAGTATTACTATACTTGAAATGGGTATTGGGTTTAAAGAGTAATTTCGGCTTCACTTTTCGAATTAAATCCAATAAATCATCGTTGGTTATGGGTATCTTTTCATCCTTTATATATGCTACAGCCCAATGAGTATAATCTGGTAAGCCGCTTCGGTGATTGAGCAACATACGAACGGTAACTCCTTGGTAAGGGAAACCTTTTATATAGGTTGACACTTCAGCATCAATGTCCAAATATTTATGTTCATACAAATAAAGGATTGCAGAGGCGGTAATCGTTTTGGAAGTTGATGCCAATTGCGAGGCGGTTTTGGGAGACCAAGGTATTTGCGCTTCACGGTTAGCCATACCAAAATAGCGCTCGTAGAGGATTTTGCCATTGTGGCCAATGAGTACGGAACCGTTGAAGCCACGATTTACCTGCAATTTGTAAAAGGAATCTAGGGAAGATTTTACAGGTTGCCAACCAGGAGCAGTGCTATCCGCATATGTAATGTCAATACTACCAAGCTGCTTGGGTGCTTCGTGGAATCGAGGAGCGGGAAAAGCTTTTACCTGATCTTTGTCGGAATGACAAGCTACAAGGAAAAAAGCGAGTAGGGGAACGGAGAAAATTTTATGAAGTACTGGACGCATGGAAGACTCAAAAACTAAGACGGCAAATTTAAGCCTGCATTAGCCGCGAATGGCTACAATTTCATTTTTAACATAGGCCTGTAAATCATCTATCAACTCATAATAGCATTGCGCGAGCTGATAATATCTTCCAATGAAAATATCATAAGCTTCTTTTATCGGCGGTATGTAGTTTGCCCTTCGTTCCAGTCCTTGGAGAGAACGTTGTATGCCACGAATATTTTTATAATTAAAAAGCCAATCATGCTCCTTCATGTGCGGGAGATAATTGGCAAATGTTGGTGGCAGCCAATTGGAATTATCTTCAAGTGAAGCATAAGTTCTTTGGCTAAACGATTTCAGGTCTTCGTCAGATGGAAATGCTGCAGCGTCATTGGCCAAAAAATGATCCCAAAGGGTATCTAAAATAGCGCCAGCATACAAGCGATAAGGTTCGCGAAACCAAATCTTTGCTCGGTTTACAGCGGGGTGGATATCGCTGAAGGCATCAATCTTGCGATGGAGGTGAATGCCATTGGCAATGCCTTCTGGTAATAATAATAGGGGTTTTTGGCCTTTCACATGGTCGGCAATCATGTTGCCCGTGAGCAACTGAGTATCGCCGTAGGATAAGTAGGCGTGAGCGAGGTAGTTCAATTTGAAGGATTTGAGGATTAACCACTAAGGCACTAAGAGCACTTAGAAACACTAAGACCAACATTTTCTACAGCGAAAGAACACTAAGACGGCTTTTCGGCAAGCCAGCCACTGGATATGCAATCCCAACAACTTTCGACTTTCTACTTTTGTCTTAATACCTGCTACCAAAAGTCTATCTACTATCTTACTATCTACTATCTACTATCTACTATTTACTATCTACTTTTTGAATTGACAAGAATATTATCCAGCTCCACTGCCAAGCGCTCTAGATAGATGTTTTGTGCCGGGCTCAATGCTGCTAGCTCCGAAGGTAATTCTTTTGAAAATTCTTCCTGCAAATTCTTATCAGAATCGTGATGGAGCAGTTGCAATATTTCCTCAAACCTTTCGCGGCAATGTTGGATTGATCCTTCCAATTTTTTAAGCGAGACAACTTTCGACTTCACACTTTCATTGGCTTCCTCATCAAGGTGAATATTGTTCAATTCCCGCGTCAGGCGCATGTTGTGAGAGATTATCTGGTAGTATTTCTTGTAGCCGGGGCGCAGTCCGCCGGGTTCTTGCATAGCACGAGTAAAGGAGTTAAAGGCATTGCTATTGCTCACTTCCGCTTGCCGTTTGAAGCTTGTCCATATTCCAGAATTGGAGGGCGTTAAAAAAGTGTCTTTAAAATAAAGCCAGTTCTTGTAAACAGCCTCGGCTGTGTAGCGCGGCAAGTACTTTTTATCCCAGGCCGGAAAAAGTAGAAATCCTGCAACAACCGCTATGGCCGCGCCCGCCAGCGTAAGACCCGCCCGCCAAAAGATGATATTCTTGTCCAATTCTTGCGATACCGAGAAGAGCAAAACCAGATTCAAAGTGATGAAAAAGGCACTTACCCTATAACTGGCTTTGTAGAAATGAATCATAGCAATAGCCGAAAGAAAAAGCATCACTTCTTTTAAGTAAAGTC
>JBDTKK010000115.1:0-9840 GCA_039935335.1 Chitinophagaceae bacterium | reverse complement strand
TGATAGCGATGACAACGCCGAGATAGAAGGAGATTTCTTCTTTAGTGGATTGGAGCGGTTTTAATTAGCTGATTAGGTTATTAGCTGATTAACTGATTAGCTGATTAGCTGATTGTATAGAAATGGTCGCGTCATCCGATGCGGCCATTTTTTATTTAAGAAAGTTCCGCCACAATATCATGAACTACTTCCCTATCGCTTGATACTTGATACTTGGTACTTGTTACTTGATACTTGATACTTCTACAGCAGCCCCTTCAACTTCTCCATCACAACATCCACTTCCTCTTTGGTATTGTGTTTGGAAAAGGAAAAACGAATCGGGACAATGTTCTCGGACTGTCCATTATACAACACCTTCATCACATGGCTAACAGATGATGCGCCACTGGAACAAGCACTTCCACCGCTCACACAAATCCCGGCAATGTCCAGATTGAAGAGTAGCATGTCAGTCTTTCCCGTTTTAGGAAAGGAGACGTTGAGTATCGTATAAAGACTGCGGCCTTCGGTATCACCATTGAATTTTGCCTGCGGGAAGTTTTCTTTGATGCGATGGCACAAATAGTGCTTCAGGTCGAGAATATGTTTGCAATCCATTTCATATCCTGCGGTGGCCAATTCCAGAGCTTTAGCGAAGCCGACAATTCCATAAAGGTTCTCCGTACCTGCACGCATATTGCGCTCCTGCGAACCTCCCAAAAGCAAGGGTTTTATCTTGATGCCTTCCTTAACGTACAAGATCCCTACGCCTTTCGGGCCATGAAATTTATGTCCGGAGGCACTGATAAAATGTACGGGAATCGCAGAGAGATTAAGGGGATAATGCCCAATCGTCTGCACCATATCGCTATGAAAAATAGCATCGTATTTTTCGCAAATAGCAGCAGCATTTTCTAAGTCAAGAAGGTTTCCAATTTCATTATTGGCGTGCATCAAAGTGACCAAAGTCTTACCCTTATTTTCAGCAAGTAAGGCTTCAAGATGCGCTAAATCAACGTGGCCATTTTCTGTAAGTTTTACAAAATCCAGCGACACCCCAGCTTCTTTCACCATCTTCTCTGCGGTGTAAAGTGTTGCATGATGTTCGATAGGAGAAGTAATGATACGCGTGCAGCCCAAATCGTGTACCGCAGCCTGAATAGCAGTATTGCTGCTCTCTGACCCACAGGAAGTGAAGAAGATTTCGGCGGGCTTGCAACCCAGAATTTTCGCAACAGATTTACGAGCAGATTCAATTGCTGTTTTCGTTTCCCGACCATAAGAATAAATGGAGCTTGGATTACCAAATTTCTCGGTGAGGTAGGGCATCATGGCGGCTAAAACTTCCGCGTCGAGGGCGGTGGTGGCTGCATTGTCAAAATAAATTCTTTCCATTTTTCGCTTTCTTTAAAAAGGCCGCAAAGGTAATGGCTTTGAAAAAGGCTATTTAAAATACGCCGAAGCTTTAACGATAACAGGTACATTAGCGCAAACTATTTGCATGACTCAAAAGCCCGCGCAAAGCAACCTCGTTTCTCTACTTCTCATCGGTCTGCTCTTTTCAATTTTCGGCTTTGTTACCTGGCTAAATGGCACCTTGATTACGTTCCTACAAACCGCCTGCGACCTCAACAATACTCAGGCTTCGTTAGTCACTTTTGCCTTCTTCATCTCCTATTTTGTGATGGCACTTCCTTCCTCGGCCATTCTGAAAAAGACAGGTTTTAAAAACGGGATGGGCTTAGGACTTGTAGTGATGGCCTTGGGCTGTGCTCTATTTATTCCAGCAGCGCAACAACGAAACTATATGTTGTTCCTGATTGGACTTTTCACCCAGGGTTTAGGCTTGGCCATTTTGCAAACGGCATCCAATCCTTACGTCACTATTGTGGGGCCAATAGAAAGTGCAGCAAAACGCATTTCGTTGATGGGCATTTGCAATAAATTGGCTGGCGCTTTAGGTTCCATTATTTTGGGAAGAATCCTGCTCGACCCGCTCAAGCAAATCAATAAAGACATTGCTTCTGCCGCTTTTGACAAAGAACAATTGCTCCACGACCTTGCGCAACGCATCATTTCTCCTTACCTCTGGCTAAGCATTTTCTTAATTGTCGTTGCCATTTTCATCCGCTTTTCGCCTCTTCCCGATGTTAAGGATGAAGACAAAACAGCACTAATTCCCGGGCATACTAAAAGACCTTTGGGCAGCTACACGTACCTCTGGCTGGGCGCTTTGGCCATCTTTGCCTACGTGGGCGTGGAGGTGTTGGCGGGAGATTATATCATCAAGTTCGGCACCTATCTCGGTGTACCTATTGAGTATGCCAAATACCTAACCTCGCTGACATTGGCCTTTATGTTGGCAGGATATGGACTAGGCGTGGTGCTGATTCCGAAAATTATTTCTCAAGAAAAAGCTTTATTGTTCAATGTTTTCGGAGGGATTATTCTCGCCTGCGGTGTCATCTTTCTAAATGGGAAAATCGCAGTTTTCTGTCTGGCTTTTTTAGGATTTTTCCATGCGGTAATGTGGCCTGCTATTTGGCCTATGGCGATTAAAGGTTTGGGAAAATGGACAAAAACCGGTTCTGCATTATTGATAATGGGTATAGCTGGAGGCGCCGTCATTCCATTCCTTTATTCTCGCCTTGCGGATAAGCTTGGTGGCAATCTACAGGAAGCCTTTATCGTGATGATACCCTGCTATGTTTACATTCTTTACTTTGCTTTGAAAGGGCACAAGATTGGCTACAAAGTGCCAGAAGCTAAGCCTGTGGAGGGTTTGTAAATTATTGTCTGCGTCGAGCGAATAGCGCGAATGCCCCAATGCTATACCTCGTCCTGTAGGGAATCGGTAATGCTTATTTGGTCCTAATATTTCTAACAACGGACTTGTTTTTTGTCCGTTCATACATCGTATTTCGAAGATTGAAATTTGATGCACGATGCTGTTGAATCAATAAGGTATTTACGCACCCTTTATTTTTCGGACAGGCACACTAGAGGCAAACCTTTTTGTGGCTGCGGCGATTACATCTATTTTTTGCAAAAAAACTTTACAAGTTATAGGGTTTTCCATCAATTCGCCTACATATTTTTGCAATGTTTGCGATAAATACATACTGTAATTGGCTGCACAAAGAGAATATTAAAGTAATCATTTATTCCAATACCGTTTTTAAACGGTACACTTGGTTTTCTCAAAAAGTATTTCGAGCTTTAGGGTCGAATTTAGAATTTCTTTTGCAAATCTTCACCATTAACCAAAACCAATTTCTCATGCGTCAGTCAGCCCCCCCCCCTCGCGTTTAAGCATCCTTGTTATGCTTATCTGTTTGGCACTTTTCGCAAATGCACAAACAGCCCCATTCCAGTACTCGCCTTTTGACACTACAAAAGTGCAGTGTATGGTTTTGCTTCCTCCCGGTCCGCCTGCACTGCCTACTGATTATTCGATGCCATCCAGTCCATCGCCTGCCTCCATCCCAGTGTGTTTTGGGGATGGGCGAATAATTCCTTATTTTGAGGATGTGGATAAGGGTTCTGGATTAGGTTTTGACGACGTAGTGGAAGGACAAAGAAGGCGTGATTGCGTTTGCGAAGTCATTAAATATGTTGAATCGGTCTTTTTGATTGACAATCATATTACCGCATCCAATCCCATTTACATAAAATTTGACGAATTTACTTCAGTACTGTTCAACCCAGCCTATTTGCGTGCGACGGTTTCCCCTAGATATGATTTAGGGAACGTTGGTTATGAAAACAGCTACATGCAAGAGGCGATGATAAATGGTAGTCCAAGCAATCTGGCAAATGAAAATTGCGGTAGTATCAGAATCAATTGGCAATATGCTCCGTATTTTGCCTATTGCGGAAGTGGTACAACCTTGAGTGGTTGTCAAGAAGATTTCTTTCAACTCATTTTGCACGAAATGACGCACCTCATGGGTTTTACTTCTGCAGTTGTTAAAAGCGCTAGTCTATTTAATTTAAGTTCTGGTCTGGGACTTAATTCGTTTACTACGTTTGACGAACATTTTCTCTATTTCAAGAAAAGTTCTGGCACTTTACAACAAATGGTGACACCAGGGTCAGTACCTTCCATTAGTTATAGTCTTTCTTCCGCCGCTTTCCCATTAGGGGAAATATGGTTGAATGCTGACCCGCTGAGTACCACGAAAACCAATCAACCAATGTTGGATATTGGCGACGTTGCACCGGCGGTAAACCCAAGTTATAACCACTTAACGAATAACTACTTTGAACGTAGTTGGGAAGCACCTGGTATGGCTGTACCTTACGTAATGGATTGGGCACTTAGGCCAGGTTATGCGATTCATACTTATTCCTTAGAAGAGCTTAAAGTGATGCAAACACTCGGCCTAACGCCGAATACCACATATGCAGATTGGGCAAACGTCCCCAATAAACCTCCCTATATTTTAGGGGGTGTTCTTGACCGTACCAATGCTGTGATAACCAATACCGCAAGCCCCAACTATTCCGCAAACGGCCATTTGGTGCAAGCTATACCCGGTGGGAATGCCGACTTAGTAACCAGCACAAGTAGTTGCCATCCCGTAATCATTGATTTAAATGCGCTCACCACAAGCCAACCCGGCCGCGGTACCATGACTGGCTGGAACTTAAGCACCGCAGGGGCAACCATTCAACCACTTCATTTGTATGAAGATGACGCTTCTCAATCCATTAGTGTCTATCAAGGAAAGCTTTGGCCAATAACAGGTTGTAGCAACGATATGGGTACAGCAACTACTGCACCTTTAAGCCTCAATGGAAATACCATCACGTTTACGCCAAGGCCTAATTTTATTGGCCGTGCTCGCTTTGGCTTTCATCTTTATGATGGCATTGAACGAGGTGCTTTTGTAGTGATAACCATAGATGTGCAAAAAGATAATTGCTTCTCAACTTCTTGTGAGATGGTTGTAAATGGCGACTTGGAAGAAGGCACGGAATATAACTATTTTGATGCCGGTGCGGGCAATTATGTAATGCCAACCGTAACGGACGAGACAGACTTTATGACTAACTATATCAATGGAAGCAGAGCACCCAATTATTTTGGAGGCCAAATCCTTTCTGATGGGGTAGAGCCAAGACCCATAAGTCATTTACCAGAATTTAATGTGGTCAATACATATACACCTGATTTTTGCCTAGGGCCTATATTCTCGTACTATACTATACCTCAGTTCAGATGGCCACTCAGTACAGTTGCCGGACGTTTATCAGAATGTAATCCTGTAAGTACTACATCAGCTAATAGGAGATACATTAACCAATCCAATGCTTCAAACGGTGATGGTGCTGTAGCATTCACCCTTCACAACACTTTGTTGCCCGACGCAAATTATAAAGTAGAGTTTGATTACCTGACAAATGCAACTGATATCGGCTTCTATTTCACAAATACTTTGATTAGTACGCCAACTTGGACTTTTGCGAGTGTCCCCGCTAGCGACGCAAGCGTGGGGTACACCATCACACCAACTTCAGCTTGCACTTGGGCGCATTTTAATACTACTTTCAGATACAATATTTCTGGAAGTCCATCAAATAGCTTTATGCGGATGGGCAGCACAAGTGGCGGAAATTTATCTCTAGACAACCTAAGCCTCCAACGCATCATCGACCCACAAATAACCCAAAATGCTGTGCCTTGCGGCAATATTACACTAACTGCCAGCGTGCGCGGCGGTGCCATTGTTAGTTGGCAATGGTTTGACGGGGCGGGAAATACTATCCCAGGTGCCACTTCGTCAACATTTATTGCTCCCGGCTATGGCACTTATTCCGTAAGTGCAGTGGACATCAATGGCTGCTCGGGAATGTCTGTACTTTTTAATTTTCCAGACCCCTGCGCTAAATTCTCAACGGACGTTAGCCCAAGAACAATCTATCCGCTTACTGGAACTATAACTTCGCTTCCTGGCGGGACAAACAGTGCGTACCATATTTGCGGTACGCTCACAATTACCTCCAGTGTCACCTTCAACCAAGATTATATTTTGATGGAACCCGGTAGCCAGATTATTGTGGACCAACACGCCAAACTTTCCATCCTTAATAGCCACATGGCCACCTGCCCAGGTACCACCGATATGTGGCAAGGCATTACCATCGGTAATGATGGAGCGCGTATTAAAGTAGCCAATGGCTCCCTAATTGAAGATGCTAAAATCGCTATAACCGTCCTCAACAAAGCCGGCCTGTCCATAGGCAACCCCATCATCGAAACCGATGAAGCCATCTTCAATAGAAACAACATAGGCATCAACATCACAAATTTCGCCTCAACCCACAGTCAAGATTTCCGCTTTGTAAACACTGTCTTTACTAGCCGATACCTCGACCTGTACAACGACTTTAAACAATGGGACCCCGTTGCATTCATGCTCAATAAAACATCGGGCAATCCTACCTACCTGCCGTATGATATAGCCGCACCTAGTAAAAAATACAGACCGCTTCCCTGCAAAGACCTAAGCCCTGCCCTCACCGGCATATACTGCAGCAATGCCAGCATGACTACCGGCACACCCGGAGCCTACACCTTCCAAAGCATAGTAGTAGGCGAAGGCAACCCAAATAGCCCCGGCCAACGCAATATGTTTGACAACCTCCGCGCAGGTATAGAAGCCCACAACACCAGCGTAACCGTGCGCAACTCTACCTTTGAGCTCATGCAAAATATCTCCAAAGTTGGTGGATATGGCTCACTGGGTAGCATTGGCATTTACGCCGAAAACCAAGCACCCAATATTAAGCAACTGGACATTGCTGACGGCAACCAACCTTGGCACAACGAGTTTTACGAAAACCGCTCCGGGATTACTTCTTGGCACAACTACACGCTGCAAGCCACTGGCTGCCAAATTAGTAGCAGTAACCAGTATGGGGCTGACCCTACAACGTTGCATACGCTAGTTGGCGAAAACGGCGTAGAAGTGCACAATTATACTGACTATAACTTGCTCAATATCTCCAACAATGCTATTAACGGGATGATGAATGGTATCATGGTAACCTCCAATGTGAATTATGCAATAGGAATACCAAACCGACAAATAAAAATTTGGGCAAACACCATATCGCTTGATAAAGCATTGCCAACCCTAGCTATTACCAACAAAAGCCAGGGTATATTTGTGGAGAATCTGCTCTTAAAAAGCGGCGGCGCAAGCGGCCCGGCGCTTCCTTGGGTTTCTGTGCAGGACAACACCTTGAGCAATGCCTACAACGGCATAGCAGTAAACAACTTTTTTGCACCGTGGACTGAAGTAAACTCTAATACTGTAAACATGCAACAGACTGATAATAAGCTGGCACAATACGGGATTAGTGAGTTGCATGGCAACAATAATTGGGTGATTAGCAATACCGTTACCAACTCTGCCAGCAATAACGACAACAGCCGAGGCATCTATACCGCCTCTAGCTGGGCTCCGGTTATTAATTGCAATACTGTAAGCAGCACGGCAAGGGCTTTTGAGTTTTATGGCGGATACCAATCTCAAACCAATTGGTTGGCCAACCATGCTACCAGCAATGGAAAAGCATTGGTATTAAACAATTCATACATTGGCGACCAAACCAATGCTAGCTCCTACCAGATAAACCCCTGGGCTTGTATGAACCATTGGTCAAATAATACTTGGGATACGTGGACCATTAGCTCCATGCCCGCAAATTCTAGATTGTACATACTCTTTGGAAGTACGCCGGATTTGGTGCCTACTTTAAATTCTGGAAGTCCGTTCCTTCCAAGTTCATTAGTTTATTCCTCAGTGTCCCCTTATAATGGCATCGCAACAGGAATAACACCATATACCGCTTGCGGCCCTACATGGCAGCAGGCAGTGCTCCCCATGAAACCACAAAAACGTATGGCAAGTGAGGATGTAGCGCAGGATAGTATTACTTATGGTGCCAACCAAGACCGCAATTGCTGGATGGCGCAGATGCAATTGTACAGCGCCTTGGTACAAGATACTGCCCTACAAAACAGCAGCCCTATTGTGTCTTCATTTTATACTTTTGTGCATGGTACTCGCTACGATTGGCTGGTACAGGTAGAGGACTCGTTGGCGGCCGGCAATATCAGTGCTGCACAAGCCCTAATGACCGCCATGCCAGCACCAGCCAACCATCTACCAGGGCCGAATGGAGTGTTGCTGCGCGATGGTCTTGTGGGCGACACTCTAATTGCTAACTATCTTAATTTCTTTCAATTGTATATTGATTGGAACAGCAGCAATTTTATGGGAGGAGACTCAGCGACGCTCCTCACACTCGCCCAGCTTTGCCCGCACTTGGATGGAGCTGTGATATACCAAGCGCGTGCCTTAAAGCATATCATTACACATGATTATACACCTTACAATGATAATTGTGGTGAATTACCGAACGGAAATGAAAGAAAGATATTGGCTGGTAGCACGCAAGAATACAAGTTATTGCCCAACCCAAATAACGGGAACTTTAAACTTTGGCAAAAAGTGGCGGACGATAATCCTGTGACTGTTTCTGTGTATAGTATTGTGGGGCAGAAATTGTTACAAACCAATAAAATTTTTGCAAAAGGCTTTGTAGAAGTTAGTCTCGTTGACCTTCCATCGGGCATTTATTATCTCAATATGCAAGATAGCAAAGGGCAACTTTTTGTTTTCAAGTTTTTAAAGCACTAAGTTATGCGGACTGTTCTGGTTCTAATTTGCTCACTATACACCGGCTTAATACACGCACAGCAAAACTTTGTATTAAATCCCAGCTTTGAAGAATATTATCAATGTCCGACAGGCATAGGTCAGATTAAACAGGCAAAGTTTTGGACTGGTTTTGATACAACTGGAGTATTAGACTGTTGGCCTACATATTGCAATACTTGCGCTACAAGTTTCAACTGTTCTATTCCAAAAAGTGGTTACTATTATCAAAGTGCGCATTCGGGCTATGCTATGATACTCAATCAATTGTATTTTGACTCCTCTGCTACTAATATTGCATTGCTTGGTTATATAAAAGGAAAATTAGCAAAGCCTTTAGCAAAAAACACACCTTATTGCGTTTCTTTCTACATTAACCTCGCGGAAAGCTCCCGATATGCTATCAATAGCATAGGTGCATACATAGACAATGGATCCATTGATTCGGTACAGGGCTGCCTGTTGCCTGCGGGCAAATTCATTCCGCAAATACAGAATACTTCGGGATTTCTTACCGATACGGCTAATTGGGTGAAAATAGAAAGTTCGTTTGTGGCTAAAGGAGGCGAGCGATACATTACCATCGGCAATTTCCTAGATGCTGCTCATACACCTCACATCAAAATCCCTGATAACGACTTTAATAATGGAAGTCCCGTTGCCGGGTACCTCATCGACGACGTCTCCGTCATAGCCATAGATACCAAAGCAGATGCCGGGCCAGACACCCATGTGGCAGAAGATAGTGCGTTTATTGGTCGCCCGCCAGAGGTGGGGCTGGAGTGTACTTGGGCGGTGTTGGGCAGTAGTACGGTTATGGGTACGGGCGCGGGCATTAAGGTAAAACCTAGCACCACAACTAGTTATGTAGTTACGCAAATATTGTGCGGTACGGTAACCAGAGATACGGTAAAGGTAGATGTGTGGCCTGCGGGCATCAATAGTGTCAATGGCAAGGAACAAGTCTATTCTTTAAGTCCTAATCCTGTGCAGCAAAAATTGCATCTATCGCAGCAAGTAAATGATGGTCGGGCGGTTATGGTGTCAATTTATGAGGCTACGGGCAAGCAGGTGTATGCAGGAAGTTTACAATTTGCAGACAATAAAGCCGGTGTAAATGTTGGTG
>JBDTKK010000114.1:0-2647 GCA_039935335.1 Chitinophagaceae bacterium | reverse complement strand
AACTTTTTGGTTGGCTCATAGCCGAAATTTCTTGGAGAAAAACGATGCGAAGGTAATAGGCGCGGCGACTATTCTTTTCATCGTCTTGAACATGGCCATTTTCCCAAGGTTTCAAACTATTTCCTAAAGCCAAAAACGCGCTCAAAAAGACGAATTCAACACGCTTTCAAAGTCGACGTTGATTTCATCATCCAGGATGCTTTTCTCGGCTCATTAATCTGGATATCAGCCCCATTTCCATCCTTAAAAGGTGTTGAATCCGCCACTATTTCTACGTAAATCTCTACTTGAAAAATTTAATAACGTAGCGCTAACATATATTATTAACTATACAAATAATCAATAAATACGAATGTTGCAAATGCATAGTAAACTATTTCTCTTTGAATAAAATTGTACATGAAATATATCGTCTATAATTTGTTTTAAGATTGGTAAGCATAAGCATAGGATTTATAAAACATGTAGGATTTTTTTTGTCCTTTTCCGACTATTTTTGCTCCATCTAATTTCACTCAAAACAAACACTTTTTATGGAACCATTTGTCGGACAGATAAGCCTTTTCGGCTTCAACTTTGCTCCTGCAGGCTGGGCATTATGCCAAGGGCAATTATTACCAATCAACCAAAACACGGCGCTCTTCTCTCTTTTGGGCACCACCTATGGCGGCGACGGAGTTTCAAACTTTGCATTGCCAGATTTGCGAGGCCGAGCACCGATAGCCTTTGGCCAAGGTGCTGGACTTTCCAACCACCAACAAGGCGAAAAGGGCGGTGCGGAACAAGCAACCCTGACAGCAGCACAAATGCCTGCCCACAACCATGCGGTAACTGTGCCAACTTCTGATGGAGGTGCCACTATAGCCAATCCAAACGGCGGTATTCTGGCACTAACGGACGCGAATGCTTATACCACTACCGGCAATGCTTCTGGAACCTATGGCGGCGCAACAAGTGCTATGACAGGTGGGAATCAACCCGTCTCTGTAATGCAACCTTACCTCGTGCTCAATTATTGTATTGCGCTACAAGGAGTTTATCCGAGCAGACCATAAGCTGTTATCATTCAAGAATTGAAGCGAATAACAGTCTAACTGTTATTCGCTCTTTTTATTTACAACAACAAATATTTACTTTAAAAAAATGACAAAATGAAAGCTTTTAAACTCTTCGTGCTGTTATTATTCACAGCACAACTTGCCCGTGCACAATGGTTCGATGATGACATGGGAACTGCATCCACTGGAACAGGACCGAGTACTTGGCAAAATACGGCAACTGCTTGCAACCCGACCGGCATTACCAATAATGGCGTTTCCGCAACAGGTTCAAGTGGTGGTCCATACTGGCGTCCCGGTGCTTCCGGCACTGCATATTGTTTTCAAGCGTCAGCTGTCAACACCAGCAGTTGCACTTTTACTTACTCTATCAGCGTTACGGGTACAGCCACGATTACTTCTGTCTCCTTTGCAGCTCAAGCTGCTACTTTAGGTGCTCATACTTTGTCCACTTTTACGATTAACAGTACTAGCTATCTTTCCAATGCCAGTACAACATCAGTCGGAACTTCTTTTGGTACGGTCACTGTAACGCCATCTTCTACAATATCACTATCCGCTACAACGCTAACTATTGTAATGACTTTTACAGGCGCAAGTTCTACAGCCACCAATTGGGTAAACTACCTTGATGATTTCAAAATTTACGGCACGACTTCCGCAGCTTGCACCACGCCTACGGCTTATTCTGTAACCGGTGGCGGCAGTTATTGTAGTGGTGGCAGCGGCGTAGCAGTCGGTCTCGGAGGCTCTGAAAGCGGCGTATCTTATCAATTGAAAAATGGCGGCAGCAATACAGGCAGCGCTGTTTCCGGCACAGGCAGTAGCATTTCCTTTGGCAATCAAACTGCTGTAGGAACATACACGGTATTCGCCACCCGCACTGTCGGCAGTTGTACCAACACTATGACTAGCAGCGCAAGTGTATCCGTTACAAACCCGGCAACGCTTGGCTTACCTACTTCCAAGACCAGCACTTCGCAATCTGTAGGTAGTGGTATTAATTATCTAAATAATAATTGCAGCAACTTGATTGCTGCGGTAGATGGAACAAGCCCCTATACCATTAGCGGCACGACAAATGCTACAGTCTGGATTGAAGGCACGCAACCTACAGATTATGTAAGACGACATTATGAAATTACCCCGGCAAGTAGCGCCAGTACCGCAACCGGAAAGGTGACACTATACTTTACCGATGCGGATTTTAGTGCTTTCAATACACAATCGCCGACACCGGCGCTACTCTTGCCGCTAAGCACGGACAACGCAGGAACCATCGCTGCTCGCAAGGCTAATTTATTAATTGAAAAACGCGGCGGCACGAGTAGTAATGGTAGCGGTTTACCATTTACCTACTCCGGCTCCAAAACTACAATTAACCCAGCAGACCCCGATATCATTTACAACAGCTCACAAAGCCGCTGGGAAGTCTCCTTTGATGTGACCGGATTTAGCGGCTTTTTTGCCAAAACTGCTTCTAACGCACTCCCAATCACCTTGCTGAATTTTACTGCCGCAACAAGTAATGGCATAAATCATCTTGCATGGACTGCCACCAACGAAAAGCCTGGAGAATACTATGAATT
>JBDTKK010000113.1:0-5879 GCA_039935335.1 Chitinophagaceae bacterium | reverse complement strand
AGCATTAAGAAAATATAATTGAAGCGACTCTTAGCAGGGCATCGTGCGGCGTGTTCTGGATTAGCGGATAATGGAACAGCATTCGAAATTATTTTCCACTATACTCTCGCGCGACGGATAAAAAATATTGAGCCTTCTTATCATCTGGAGCCAGAGACACTGCTTTAGAAAGCACCATTTTTGCGGAATCATATTTCCCGAGTTTAAGGTAAGATGCGCCCATGTTTACGTAGCCCTGTTGATAGTCCGGAAAAGAGTCGATATTGATGCGGCACATTTCTATAGATTTTTGGTAGTCGCCGCGGGCAAAAAAAACGCCCGCAAGATTGTTTCTTACAAGCGTATCCTTACTTTCTCTCGCCAGCGATTGCTCCAAATATTTGCCTGCTGAATCAAATTGCCTGAGGTTAATGTAGCTTACTCCAATGGCTCGGTAAGGTGTGGCATCAGTCTCTGGAAATATTGCTATCGAGATTTTGAACTGTTGGATGGCCTCTTTATAGGTTTGAGTACGCGTTATAGAATCGTCCTCAGTAAAGGAGGAACTGATGAGACTAAATCCCAAGTATTGATGCAGCCGGTAATTATTTGGTTGAAGCTGCACGTCATGGGCAAAAAGCGTATTTGCGTCCTTCCAATCCGTATTTCGTAGGATAGTAAGGGAGCCATAAATGATTGTAAGCGGAAAAAAGATGGCGAGAAAAGTTGCGTTTTTAAAAACAGCTCCTTCCGATTGCCGAATTGATGGTACACGACAAACAAGCAAAGCTGCTGCCATACACCAGCCTACGGAAGGAAAGAACATAAAGCGCTCGGCCATTGTGGCGCCGACAAGGAAAAACACATTCGCAAATAGCGCAAAACTGATTAGGAAGAAAAGCGCAGCGAATGCCAGCCAATCTTTTCTAAAATGGAACAATCGGTAGATTCCAATCCCCAAAATGATTAAATAAACCAGTAAGGAAAGTAGTACTGATAAATCGCTGAAGGATGTAGGCGGTATACTATTAAAAGAATAATCACAAACAAGTCCTACGGGAAAGAGCATCAGCCACAAATATTTCCCTGCCATAAAGATGGCTGTGGCTTCTCGCGACCAAAATGAAGGAATGCCTGCCAGTGAATTTTGGCCGATGCTAACGTTACCTATTTCACCTGCCCCGTAAGCATTCAACACATGGAAGCGCAGAAAAATGAAGAATGAAATCATCAGCATCGTGCCAATCAAAATGGCTACACTTCTATTGCGTTTATGAGGGAAAAATCCAAAAAATAATACAGCATTGATTCCCAAAAAAACGACTGCCGTTTCCTTGGAAAGCAGAGCTAAAGACAAAAACACCAAACCGGCAACTAACATGGTAATCTTACCCGAAGCCGCATATTTCATCAGCACCAAAAGGGATAAAAAGGAAAAAAAGAAACAGAGGAGCTCATCCTGACTTTTTATATTGGCAACCACTTCGGTATGAATCGGAAGTAGGGCAAACAATAGAGCTGCGACAAAGCTCTGCGTCATTTTCGAAGGGCCAAAAAGAGCCTGAAGTAAGAAAAATAAAAGCAACACATCTGCGGCGAACAGGAGGACATTTATAAGGTGGAGCGGAAATGCGTTCCCACCGCCAATTTGATATTCTATAGCAAAAAGCGACGAAGCAAGTGGTCTGTACAAACCATGCGAATAGGAATTAAATCCCTGGTGATAAGGCGTAGAGAAAATTTCGGGGATGGCCGTCACACCTCGAGTTACAATCTTATTACCCACAATCGCCGCATTATCGTCGAGTACAAATCCATTTAGACAAGTATTCATATACAATCCCACGCTCAGGACAGCCAAAATCACCAAGTAGGAACGCCGTGTTTTTTCATGAATACTCAATTTCGATGGCATGAAGCAAATATAATTGAAGGTGATTAGCGGATTAGTTGATCAATCAATTCCACCTTTTTCTTGAATCAAGCCACCCGACATTTTGGGTCGCAACATGCGCAACATTTGGAGGCCAACTGAGGTAAGAATAATGGCGACACCTATGTAAAAACCACGGCCTAATTCTTCATTTTCATGATAAAAAATAAAGGCTAAAATGATGCCGTAAATAGGTTCCAAATTCACAGAAAGCGTGGCGGTAAAAGAGCTTAATTTCTTTAAAGCTGTGAGGGCTAAAGATTGTCCCCAAACGGTGCAACAAAGCACCAAGATTAGCATCCAGAGCCAATCCAAGCCCATAGGCATCCATTGAAGATGAACGGCCTCGCTACCATGAAGGTGTGCGGGATTCAACAACCAATGTTCTCCACCGAGTAATAGCATTAAACCAATTGCAATCGAAATAAAAATCCAGCCGGTACTCATTTCCCAAAACACCATTACTCGTGCAGGATATTTAGCGGCAACACGCTTGTTTAAAACTGTAAAAACAGCACTCAGAATTGCTGCCGTTACTCCAAGTATCAAGCCTGCAGAGGTTATACCATGTTCACCCGAAATGTTCTTTGGCTTCGAGTCTAAAAAGTAAATAAAGAAGACACCACTAAGGGTAAAGGCACCTAGTAAAAGTTCGCTTGGATACCACCTACTCTTATTGATTAGGGGGTCTAATAAGGAAGTAAAAATGCTGGCTGTAGAAAGACAAACCAAGGCCACGGACGCGTTGGCAAATTTGATAGCACCATAAAAAGCGACCCAATGCAATGCCATCAAAACACCAACTCCCATCAGCGTGATTTTGTCTTTGGGCACTACAGGTTTCCAGCCTTTTCTAAACGAAATAATGATAGCAATCATGATGGCCGTCAACAACATTCGATACCAAACGAGCACTGGAAAATCCAAGGAAATAGCCCTGCCCAACACTCCAGTAAAACCCCATAGCAGGACTGCGACATGCATGGAGAGAAGGGCCTTTTTCATGAGAATTAAAAATTAAAATTGCAAATTGCCCGCCTGAATGGAACGGGTAGCAAAATGCAAAAGTATTGGGTGAACGCAGATGCGCGAGGGGCTTCACCTCCTCGCTGGCAGCTTTCGCCCTTTCAAGGCTGTGGGGAAGCAGTGGGTATCAGGGGGAATACGGGACGTAGTATTAGCGGAATAGCGAACAAACTTTGAGTCTTTGCATAACCTTTGCCGCCTTTGCGCGAAACCTCCTTATTCAAGACTATTTTCGCAGCGCTTTTTCCTAAAAACATTTCTGTTGGCTTTTACACTGCCACACTACAATGAACAATACGTACACCGACCTCGTCAAGCAAACTTTTGACTTTCCTCAGGAAGGTTTTGAAGTGAAAGACAATTCTCTTTTTTTCAACGGCATTGACATGCAAAAGCTGATTGATAAATACGGAACCCCCTTCAAATTGACGTATCTCCCAAAGATTGGGCAGCAAGTAGCTAAGGCAAAAAAGCTCTTTAATGATGCGATTAAAAAGCATCGCTATGACGGCAATTATTTTTATTGCTATTGTACCAAAAGCTCCCACTTTTCTTTCATTGTAGAAGAGACTTTGAAACATGGGGTACACCTTGAAACTTCCTTCGCTTACGATATTGAAATCATTAAGGCACTCTACAAACGCAGAAAAATAACGAAGGACATCACCATTGTTTGCAATGGTTTTAAGACGCGGCAATACACCAAAAACATTTCGATGCTCATCAACACGGGCTTTAAAAATGTAATCCCCGTTCTTGACAATATCTCCGAATTCGAGGATTATAAAAAGAGTATTCGCTCTAAAGTCCCTGTCAATATTGGCTTGCGGATTGCGAGCGAAGAAGAGCCTTCCTTCGATTTTTACACCTCAAGACTGGGCATTCGCAATCGCGATATTCTGGAATTTTATGTCGATAAAATAAAAGGTAATAAACGCTTCAACCTTAAAATGCTCCACTTCTTCATGAACAAGGGCATGAAAGACGATATCTATTATTGGAGCGAGCTCAACAAGGTTTTAAATCTTTATTGCCAACTCAAGAAGATTTGCCCCGAACTCACTGCGCTCAATATCGGCGGTGGTTTTCCCATCAAACACTCTTTGGCTTTCGACTACGATTATACCTACATGGCCAATGAAATCGTAAGTACGATTAAGAAAGTTTGTAAGAAAAACAAGGTTCCTGTACCAGATATCTACACCGAATTTGGCTCTTTTACCGTTGGCGAAGCAGGCGCTGTGGTCTATGGCATTTTGAATGATAAAATCCAGAACGACCGCGAAATCTGGTACATGATTGACTCCTCCTTTATCACTACACTACCCGATACCTGGGGCATTGGCGAAAAGTTTTTGCTACTACCCATAAATGGCTGGGAGCGCGAGTATCAAGAAGTCCATCTGGGTGGCCTCACCTGCGATAGTCATGATTTCTACACCTCCGAAGAGCATATCAATGCTGTGTTTTTACCGAAGGTGGACAAGACTGAAGAAAAGAAGCCACTCTTTATCGGCTTCTTCCACACCGGTGCTTACCAAGACCAATTAGCGGGCTATGGCGGCATCAAACATTGTATGATTCCTTCGCCCAAACATGTAATTGTGGAGTTCAATAAAAATGGTGAGTTGGAAGATTGGCTTTATGCGAAAGAGCAGACTGCGGCAAGCATGTTGAAGATTTTGGGGTATATCAAATAGGGGTTTTAGTTTGCGAAGGGTTTTACGGCCTCACGATTTATGTGCGAGGGGCTGCATCGCCTCGGTATCTGTGCGAGGGGCTCCACCGCCTCGCAATTTATGTGCGAGGGGCTTCTCTGCCTCGGTATTTGTGCGAGGGGCTTCACCACCTCGCTGATATATTTCGCCCTTTCAGGGCTTTGGAGCTTTGGAGAAAATCAAAGCCGCCAATTCATTGTGCGAGGGGCTTCTTCAGCGCCTCGGTATCTGTGCGAGGGGCTTCACCACCTCGCTGATATATTTCGCCCTTTCAGAGCTTTGGAGCTTTGGAGAAAATCAAAGCCGCCAATTCATTGTGCGAGGGGCTTCTTCACCGCCTCGGTATCTGTGCGAGGGGCTTTACCACCTCGCTGATATATTTCGCCCTTTCAGGGCTTTGGAGCAAGGGGCGTTACCGCCTCGTGAATATTTGCGAGGGGCGTTACCGCTTCGCTGGCAGCTTTCGCCCCTTCAGGGCTTTGGAGACAATCAAAGCGACGCTTCCTACTCAATACCTATATTTCTCGCCCCAACGTTCCCGCAAAAAATCTTTCAATTTTTGTTCGGCTGGGCTGTTGCCGGGTTGGTACAACATAGTACCAGCAAGGCTTTCCGGTAAAAATTCCTGTAGCACAAAATTATTTTCGTAGCTGTGCGCATACTTGTAATCCTTACCATAATCCAAGTTCTTCATCAATTTGGTTGGCGCGTTTCGAATGTGCAAAGGCACGGGCAAATCACCTGTTTCTCGCACCAAAGCTTGTGCCTCATTTATGGCCATGTAAGAGCCATTTCCTTTGGGAGAGGAAGCTAAATAAGTGGCACACTGAGAAAGAATAATCCTACTCTCCGGCCAGCCTATCATCTGTACCGCTTGGAAGCAGGAAGTGGCCAGCAGCAAGGCATTGGGGTTAGCATTGCCAATATCTTCTGAAGACAAAATGAGCATTCTTCGTGCAATAAACTTTGGTTCTTCGCCACCTTCTATCATGCGTGCTAGCCAATATACCGCTGCGTTTGGGTCAGAACCACGAATACTTTTGATGAAGGCGGAAATGATGTCGTAGTGCTGCTCGCCACCTTTATCATACAAAGCTGCTTTGGACTGAATAGTGTCTTGCACCAGCGAATTGTCTATTTCTTTTTTCCCTTCGGGAAGGCTGTCTATTGTGAGTTCCAAAAGATTTAATAATCTCCGACCATCACCGCCGCTAAGTTGTAGC
>JBDTKK010000112.1:0-4439 GCA_039935335.1 Chitinophagaceae bacterium | reverse complement strand
GAGATTGCTTTGTCGGTCGCCCAGCCTCCCTCCGCGCAATGACGATTGTAGGTTTCTTGGAGGTATTAGCCACCTTCAGGCGAAGGAAAAGCAGCTAGCTGAGAAGTACGAAACCTGCTCCACAAATGACCATTGCTTGGCAAAGGCAGGGCGGCATTTCTTCGCCTTCGGCAAATGCGGATGGGGGATGAGTAAATGGTGGTTTTCCTTCTTTGGTTGAAGGAAATTGGGATTGGGAAGTAGGAGGGATTACATTTGTTGCTGGTTGGATACGATCTAACAGTGGGAAAATTAACAAAGACTAAAAACGAAATCCATGCGCATAGTAAAAGTTAGGCAAATTGTTGGGATCGCAGTAATACTTCTTGGCAGCGGATGCCTACAAGGTTGTAAAGATTCTGCTCAAACTCTGAACGATAGAATGAAACGTCATAATCATCTTTACATTAATGACCTTTTTCAACTTCGGAAGCAAACATTGGCTCAAGTTGAACATGATTATGGCATTGAAGGCGATACTGACTCAAAGTCCCTTTGGCATTATTTGGGAAAATACACGTCAGATGAGGGATATATTTATGATTCTTGGAGCTTTCGTACAACGAAGGCTGATGATGACCCTAATGGTTGCCTTTCAATGATGTCATGCTTCGATTTGAATGGCAATACTATGATTCGTTACGTGACTGACGACATCGCATATGTACCAACTGTGATAGCAACCTTAGATAGCACTAAGCTTTTTAAACACGAAGTACAAAGAAGTGATAAAGACGGTGCTTCGAGCAATTCTTATACCTATGAAGGGGGCAATATCGCAGTATTGATATACTGTCCTAACACAATAACAACAAAACATCCTTCTGTTGTGGGAGTCACTTCAATAGCTGACTACAAAAAAATAATGGATGGGCAAATTCACTTTGGTTCACACTGATAGTATATCGTCCGTTCCTCCTTCCCACCCCATTCCTCCCCTCCCAGTTAAGCTCCCAAGCTTCGCCGTTTTCATTTATAACCTTTCCAAATATCGTTATCGCCATTCTTGTGCCTTTTGCGGATGGGAAATAAATTGGTGATTTTTTCCCTTGTATGGTTAAGGGGAATAGGACCGGAGCAGAAATGAGTACATTCGTTGCAGGTCGAAGAGCATTCCAGGGAAACCAACATTGTCAAAATAGAAAACGCCACTTTCGATGGCGGCTTATATTAATTAATTCCCATAGACCGATTACTGACTGATCTTCAGTAAATCGAAGCGTTATTGTTGATGAAAAAAGGCCAAAGCACATCATACCGGAAAGCAACGGTCATTATTTATAGAATTTTTTTTTAGGTTGTAAAGCTAAAAGGCAAGCCTATTTTGATAATGATAAAAGGTTTGGAGTGGTTTCGCTTTTCACCTATATTTGTATAATCAAAAAAAAATGAAACTTTAAAAATGAAAAAAAATGTACTCATTTTAATCGCGCTTGCGTGCATCACTACCGCTGGCAATGCGCAGACTCAAGGCTGGCAATGGGCCAAACGAAGCAGTAAAAGCAATAATTATTTTGGCGCTGGATTTTCTCCATCAACAATTACTACCGACAAAGCTGGGAATGTCTATTTGACTGCAATGATTGCGGATAGCAATTTTGAGATAGATGGCCATTCCCTTGCTACTTGGGGAAGGAGTGATGAGTTGCTTACCAGTTTTAGTTGTGACAGCAGCTATCGCTGGAGCAAAGTAATTGGAAGCAGCAATGACTCTGATCAATTGATATCCGTAAAAACGGATTCATTGGGCAACGTGTATGTATGCGGCAACATGACGCTAAGATCCAGAAGCGGCGGTTCTGTTAATGGACATTTGGGCACCGACACCACCATTATTGGCAACAGCTATCGTACCATGTTTGTAGCTAAATGGGATTCGTCCGGCAATTTTAAATGGCTTCGCATGCCGCAACCCGATACCATTGGGTTTTTGAATGCGAACCTATACACTTCTATGTTTGGCATGGATGTAACACCCGATGGCACGGTGCATCTTGCCTGTTACCTTAGCCCCGGTGGCTATGCAGGCTATAATATGCGCGTAAATTCTTTCGGGGCCTACGTTATTCGTTATGCTGCCAACGGTAACTACTTGGGCAATACGGCACTCGATATGCACGATGCAGATAGCTATGTCAGAACATGGAATCCGCATTTTGGTACGCAGTTTAAATACGATCCTGTCCATTCGCGGTATTTGGTTTATGGTCATAATAAAGGAGGCGAAAGATTTATCGGTAGTAGCGAAGTATTTCAAAAACATGGTTTTATCGCCAGTTTTAATGCATCTACCGGCAGCATCGCTTTTCAAAAAATCCAAACTACTATTCCTAATGCATCTGATACCAGTCTTTCTATAATAGATTTGGCTTTAGATCGCTCTGGAAATATTTTCATTACCGGAGAAGCGCAGTCTGGATCTATTTTTAACGGAATTAAGTTCGCTAACCCCTTATCCCACATGTCCACCTTTATCGCAAAGATGGACGGCAAAACCGGAGATACGTTATGGACAAAACAGGGGCGAAGAAATGAGAGTTTTCTCTATCGTTATGTTCTACTCGGTGGGGAAAATATATCTGTGTCAAATGGTGTCGTAACTACTGGAGGAATATTTATTGACAGCCTTAATTTCCCTGGCTATAATATTCATAACAACAGGATTCTTGATTCCTTCGACTTATTTATGATGCAGTTTAATGCAAGCACAGGGGCGATCAATAATGGCATCATTATTCCTACAGGCCCAAATGTCGAATTAGTTAGTATAGGAACAGATCAAAAGGGAAACTTTTATTTCGCCGGCGACTGTGCGGATTCTATCCGTTTCCAAAGTCCAAATAATCCGGGCGGCATCGCTTTTTATGACACAAATAGCTATCCGTATTTTAATCCTTTCTGGTTTCTTGCAAAATACGGTGTCGAAGGTTGTAGCTGCACTACACCTAATGCCAGCTATTTTGCGAGCAGCGGGAGTGGCAAGACGGTAGTTTATAATTATACCGGCACCACTTTAGGCATTGATAGCGTGGTATGGGATTGGGGAGATGGGCAAAGCACTACAGTAATTTCCGGCTTTGCAACCGCTGTAAACCATACCTACGCTACATTGGGCAAGCAATACACCGTTTGTGTAAATGTGTATGGAGATTGTGGTTCTAATCAGTACTGCGGGTTGTCTGCACCTGTATCGGTAGCACAAGCAGGAACAACAGCTTCCGGTATTTTGCTGTATCCCAATCCTGCGAATGACTACCTAATACTGGAACATGCCGCAGGAGCGCAGGTGGAAATGTATAATTCTTTAGGGCAAAAAATCCGAAGTTTCAGCATTGGGCAATCACGGCAGCGCGTAGAGGTTGGTGGACTGAGCAACGGAGTTTATCTTTTGCAGTTCACAACTAAGGATGGCAAACGCGAACAAATAAGCTGGGTGAAGCGGTAGGGGAAGCGCTCCGGAAGCGGAGCCTATAACGCATAATGATAGCGCAACAAATGGATCAACCTTTGTTGCGCTTTTTTTTGTTCCTACGGTCTCTACCAAACCTACGTCCCTACGGGACTTTGTCGCATCATGGAAAATTTTTGCTACCAAACCTACGTCCCTACGGGACTTTGCAGAACCTGCGTATCTGTATCTGTGAATGCATAGTGACGAATGGATTCATATAATCAAATACCCACAGCGACTTTGTCTCCGCCGCGGCAGAATGCTTAGATCCTTACAGAGCCTGTCCCGACTTTTCGGGAATGACAAAGATTGGGAAATAGACCATTAACGGCTGGTTTCATCAAATACCCACAGCGTCTTTGTCATTCTGTAAGAATCTATTTGGGGTACTAGTGCGCCTCGGTGGAGAAAAGTATGGGAAAAACCTCGCCGTAGGCTGTCGCAACTACAACCCCCTATATCACCATCCACCAAATATTCCTTTTCCCCCATTTCCCCCAATCTTTCAGACTTTCGGCAATGGTGGATTGCAGCTTGGCCATGGTGATTGACTTTCCCTTACTTGGCGCAACCAAATCTTTCGCGGCTACACTTACCACCTCCACTTTTGTGGCTACCCAAGTGGTATAAAGGCGAGGAACCGCGAGCTCCAGAATCATTCCCGGCAAACCGCCAAATTGCTCAGGTCCACCACTAACAGGTATATCATCGGTGTAGAAAGCGACGACATAAACCGAATCGCAAATGATGGTAACAGCCTTCCTGCACTTGAAGCCTGCAATCGTTCTCACCTCCGAAGAAATCTTCCAGTTGCGCTTCTGCGCCGTATCGCGAATGAGAAAAGTTTGTTCGTAGAGGGTCTTCTTGGCGGTTACGATTTTAGTATCAAAATCCTGATGAATTTCATTGTCGCCACCCGGAGGCAAACCCCAGGTCATCTTAGGTGTTT
>JBDTKK010000111.1:0-5171 GCA_039935335.1 Chitinophagaceae bacterium | reverse complement strand
TTTTGGGTCTTGAAAATCTCCAGAGAATCACGGCGCTGTTTGGCCATTTTCTGAAGCATTTTCAATTCATCCGCTTCGGTCATTTCCTTAGCCGCACCGGAAGTCTTTTCTATGAGAATGGCTGCTTTGATGGCGCGTAAAGTCCGAAGTCCGGCTTCGTCTTTGGCCTTCATCGCTGTCTTAATTTCTTCGTTTATTCTGAGTTCTAAAGACATAATTTGGTTGGAGGTTTAAGCTTTGTGTCCCGCTTCTATCGTTTCCATTGCTTTTTTGTAGAAGGATCCCGCGAAGCTCTTCAATTCGTTGCAAAGTTCGATTTGGTTCGTCGCACGATTGTAGGTATCGGCCATGCCCATGAGGCTTTGGTAGAAGAAATCGGCCATCTCATCTACCATCATTGATTTTGTCCAGAGGTCGATGCGCAACGCGGATTTTTCAGTACCGTCCCAAATGCCGAGAAGCAGGCCCTTAGCCTCTTGCAACGTGTCTACACCGCCATCGGGGGCGTGCCACAGGATGGTTTGCGGCATCTTTTCTTCGTCGAGCGTAACCTTAAAATTTATTTCGGATTGGTGCATGATTGTTTGGCTTGAAGCTTTCAGTCTTAGGAAAGCACTTGATTGGTCTGGTGTTAAAAGGATGCGCGAAATTAATGGGCTAGGTCTTAAAGTTCTTTTTAGAAATCGATGTTACTGTATAAGCTTCTAATTGTACGGGGATTTTCATCTTAATATTCTTGGTTCAAAATGCCGAAGGGATGGAATTATTATAGCGGAAAGCTTAGTCTTTGGCGTTCGGCAGCCGTTCGGCAGCGTAAGCTGCCGGATTAACTTGGGGCAGCGTCCGCTGTCCTTATAAAATGGTAATAATTGACAGTCTATTGCATTTAGATTTTCTTGAAATTCGGCTCGACCTCGTGAGTGGTTGCAGCAGTCTATGCTGAGCAGAGATTATCTCGCCCAATCGCAAGCCTTGCGCCGACAAAGAAGCTGCTGAGGCAAACAAAAAGGATTGGAACGAAAAGCGCGATTCTGATTGTGCTCTATGACTATTGTTTTTAAAAAGAGCCTTCATGCGCAGCCGAGAACACACTCAAATACTTCTTGAAAACCGAATAATTTATTGCCTAATCAACTTCCCCGAATAATCTCCTTCCTCAGAGGAGACTCGATAAAAATAAATACCCGGATTCAAATTACTACAATCCAATTGCCGCTTATAATTCGACCGCATGACGATACTACCTTTCAAATCAACAATAGTGATTTGTGCTTTTGTTGAACCCAGGAAATCCGGCCAATAGAAATAACCATCGTTCGAGGGGTTGGGACGAACATCGAGTGAACGATATTGATTGATATCCGCCACCGAGGCACTATATAAATCCTTCTCTAAAGTCACATTCCTTATCATCCAGCCCGCAAGAGAATCTGGAATGTTATCACTCACAAACCGAAAGCGCACATAAAACGGCCACTTCATAGTACAGGAAGCCGTGCTTTTGATTGGCATCCCCTGAAATAATTGAAACCTAGACCGATACCATTCCCTTGTACCACTAAATGCCGGAATTTTCCCGGGCAAAGTGTCCGCCGCTGTATAAAAGGAATCGGTTGGAACTTGCGAATAACAGCCGCCCACCACATTATTCCAGCTTGTATTATCGAAGGAGTATTCTACAACGCCCCCGTCGTGACCCAAGCTAGTCTCAAACTTGTGCGTAAAGGAGATAATTGGATTCATAGCATATCCGGTAATCTTCAGAACAAACCAGGCATTTGCATGGATGGGATAAGCATTGACCGAATCGGTCATGATTCCTGATTTTCTTGTTGAATCAGAAGCGAAAAATACTTTCTGCGTCGAACCAATCTGCCAAAGCTGTGAAGTTGGCGTATCCAAACTGATGGTCAACGTACCAGAACTCCGACTGGACAAATTGGGGTCAAAACTAATCGTCGCACTATCAAGGGGTTGGCCAACAATGACGTTATTATTTTGAGCTTTTACAGAGCAGAGGGCCAGTGTGCAAAGTAGGAAGAATACGATTCTTTTCATTTTAAGTTTTAGTTTGGATACAAATTGGAATGAAATCGTTATAAATTAGAAGATTGGTACATCTTTAGAACCCGTTTTTGACCAATGACTTGCCATAATCCAGCGTAGCAAATTCCCCTGAATCTTTTCCGGAAAAGTTTCCTTAATCCTTCTTGGAGCTTTTCTTCTTCGGCACTTTCGCACCTTCCTCCCGCGCCTCAGATAGCCCAATGGCAACTGCTTGCTTTGTACTCGTCACTTTTTTGCCTGAGCCGATTTTTAGCTTGCCTTCATGCATTTCTTGCATCGCCTGTTCTACCTTTTCTCCGGCTTTTTCGGAATACTTTGCCATGATGACTTTTGATTTTAATCAATTCAATGGAACATAAAAATCAGGCCACAACAGAAGTTGTTATTTCAAGCGGACATGGAGTAACCTCATGCTGGTTTTTCCCAACGAATATTTTCCTCCAAAGAATCTTTTTTCCCTTTTTCCCTCAAATCCTTTCCCAACATCAATAAGCCCTGAAAAGGCGATATCCGCGTGCGAGGCGGTGAAGCCTCTCGCAATCCAACGCATGCGAGGCGGTGAAGCCCCTCGCAAACTCACAACGGCACACCGCCATCCTCGCTCAGGAGTCCCAAAATGCGCTGGTATCAATAAGGCAGTCTATCTTGCATATTACCAACCAATTTGGAATGCCCAAAACGAGAAGGAAGCACAGCATTTTTAAAATTCTTAAAGAAGCCAGCAGTGAGTTTATAGATGATAATGCGATGAAGCTAAGTGCTTCACTTTCCTATTACACAGTTTTCGCTATTGGCCCGCTATTGCTGGTTATCATCTCCCTCATCGGCATTTTTGTAGATAGAAGCACGGTGACCACCACCATCTACGGACAAGTACAGGAATTGCTGGGTACTAAAGGCGCGGAGCAAATTATCTCCATTATCGAAGCTTTGCAAAAGCAAAGCGACGCCCATAAGTTCGGCATCATCGGTTTCGTCGCCTTGTTCATTTCGGCATCCGCAGTTTTTTTGGAAATTCAGGATTCTATCAACTTCATCTGGAGTATCAAAGCAAAGCCAAAACGAGGCTGGGTAAGGTTTATCACCAATCGCCTATTGTCCTTCTCGCTGATTATCGGAATGGGCTTTTTATTTGCTGTCTCCTTGCTCGCCAATACCATCGCCGATATACTCACAGAGCGCATCGCACGGCTTATTGGTCATGGTCAGGCACTTCTTTTGCAAGGAACGGGAATCTTACTGCTCTTTATAATTATCACCACACTTTTTGCCATCATTTATAAAGTGCTCCCCGATGCACACATTCATTGGCGCGATGCCATAATAGGCTCCTCTTTTACTGGTGTTCTTTTTTTACTTGGCAAATTCGTCATAGGCTATTACATGTCCACCTCGCCGGGCAATACCTACGGCGCTGCGGCCTCTATCATCATCATCCTTCTTTGGGTCTATTATTCGGGCATCATTCTCTACTTCGGCGCAGAATTCACCAAGGTTTGGGCTATCCATCGCGGACATGGAATTGTGCCGAATGCAACAGCAGTTTTCATTCTGAAAAGAGACGTGAAAGAAATGCCCAACGAGCATGAAGTGAAACTTGCCATGGACATGAAGGAAGTGAAAAGCGAGGACGTTCCTATCGCCGGACAAAAAGCTGACGAAGCTCCCGAGGCTGAATAAATTTAAAAACTGGAATCAAAATGGCCGCGCTCAACACGAGGATACCAAAGACTGGCTGCCATTTATTTTGAAAATATTGTTGCGCTCCGAACCCAACCATACTTAGAATTACAAGGAATGAAACAAGCGAAAAGATCCATTTTGGTTGCTTCGGAAGATGGTTTTCCTTGGAAGCAATAATGACCGTAGCAAGTGCTATACTCCATTGGGTAACCATTGCCACAACAGCCGCGCCCAGCGCACCATAGCGCGGAATGACAAAAATATTCAACCCAATATTTATCACTACTGCCGAACCCGCTAGAATGTTCAAAGTCTTCAACTCGCCATTGGCCGTGAGTAAAGTGGAATAGATATACATCAGGCTGTAGGCGGGCAAACAACTCATCACCCAGGCAAAAACCTGACCATCATACACGCCGGCAGTAGGGTACAACAAATGCATGATGCCCGTGCCGCAAGTCCAGGCGACAACCGCACCCAAAACTGCCAACGGAAAGAGCAAATTGGTACTCAATCGTACAATAGCATCCACCGATTTTTTTTCTGAAAGCATCTTGCCAAAAAGCGGCAAAAGAATCCCCGCAAACAGAATGGCGAACATGTTGCACACGTCCAATTGCCGATAAGCCGAAGCATAAATCCCAGCTTGGTCTTTGCTACTCAATCTTTCCACTAAAGTCATGTCGCCGCGCATATACACGCTCATCAAGAAAATGAGCAAGGCAAAAGGTGCAGAAGCGCGTAGCAAAACCCAAACTTTCCCAAAATGAAAAGACAAACGAATAGGTTGCTTCGTGATTTTATTTAAAAAGTGAAAACCCAGCACAATGGCCACCGCATAGCAACTTACCTGGCTCCAAATAAACCATTCGATATTGAACCTTCCGGCAAAAAATGGCAAGAATAAAAGAACGCCGCAGACCACAATCATCAGCAACCGGTCCGTAACGCTCAACACACCATCCAGCCTAAAATGCTGAAATGCCGCCACATTACTTCGAATAAAAAGCAGCAAAACCGTGAGCGTCTGAATGAGTAAAGTCCCGCAAAGCAAGCGTAATTCACCGCCTCGATAACCCAAAGTATAACCCAAACTAAGCACCGCCACAGCATAAATGCCCATCAACAATAAGCGCAAAGCCAACATAACCGGAAAGCGACTGGCAAACAACTCCGGCTTGCGGGAAATGGCGCGGGTATTGAAACTATTCAAGCCAAAATCCAGGACAAACTGCATGATGACCGACATATTCAGCAAAGCCTGAAAAGTGCCGTAAGAAGCATGACCCACGCGGTTTTGCACCGTCCTGTCTATCACGAATACCCAAATCGGCTTCACCAAAATATTGATGCCGATGATGAACAATAGATTTCGGGCAAAAAACCTGCGCAAGGCGAGAAAATTGGGGATTGAAAAGCGG
>JBDTKK010000110.1:0-4146 GCA_039935335.1 Chitinophagaceae bacterium | reverse complement strand
AATCTGAGTCCACTGCCAACAAACGGACCTGATCGCTAAGACCGAGCATATTAATCAGCTCTTCGGCAACTTCGTAACGGCCGGTGATACCTCCACAAACCATGTTGTACAGTCCCCAATATTCCTTCTCGATAATTAAACGGACGTTGCGTGCAAAATCTTGGGTATAAGTTGGCGTTCCTAACTTGTCTTTCACCACATGCAGCTCCCTTTTACCCTCTTTAAGTTGTTGCATGAGCTTCTGGATAAACTTCTTATCCTTGCCGGGGCCAGCGCCCATCATCCAACCTGCACGGCAGATCACGTGCTTCAACTTATTTTGTTGAACAAAGACTTCGCCAGCCCATTTTGAGCGTGCGTAATGACCCAAAGGATTTGGAATATCCCAGTCGTCGTAGGTGTCCTGAGCGCCGTCGAAGATACCTGCAGTAGAAATGTAAAGAAGCGGTATGTCTAATTCGTTAGATATACGCACAGCGTTTTCCACCGGTAAAGTATTGGTTTCATACGCTTCGTCCGGATGGGTATCGCAATACTCTAATGATGTATGGGCACCCAAATGAAAAAGATAATCCGGCCGGAATGCGAGGACGTCTGCCCTATATGCGTCAAAATCACGAAAATCGGTGAAAGACAGCCAAGGAGCATTGACGTCTATATCGGTACATTTCAACGAATAATCGTCTTTAAAAACCTGATAAAAGCCTTCACCCAGCATCCCGCCAGACCCGGCCATGTAAATCTTCTTTTGCATATTATCTATTTTTTATAGTGCTGTTCAACACATCAAGATACTGGTGTTTAATAGCCTCTTTTGAATACTTTTCTAAAATTGTTTTTCGAGCCGCAGTCCCGATTACCTTCCTTGTTTCGGGATTATCTATTAAAAATTTCAACGTGGACACCCAATCTTCTTCCGTCTTCACCAAGCAGCCATTCTCCATGTTTGTAATTAACATTGGGGACGTGCCCACATTAGTTGCCACTGCCGGAATGCCAATTGTCATGTATTGAATAGCTTTGAGGCCACTTTTTCCCAGAACCCAGTCATCAAAAGGCAAAGGATAAACACCAATATCAAAACGTTGTAAATCCGTAACTTCATCCTTGGCAGTCCATTGAATTACCTCAAGATCCATTTCAGGGAAATCGTACTCAAAATTACCGATCACTAAAAGCTTAAAATCTCGCTGCTTTTTTAATTCCAAAAATACAGGGCGAAGTAAATCCAGATACACGCTGGAACTGAAAGTACCGGTCCATCCGATAACGACTTTATCGTTATTATTATATTCATTTACTACAGTAAATCGCGCGGTATCCATAGAGGAGGAAATGTAAGTACATTTACCCTTCTCATTGGCTTTTAAACAATCATCATTTAAAAATGACGATGACGTAATTACATGATCTGCTTTGCGAATCAGATAATCGAACTTCCCTTTCGAGCGTAATAAACGGGTTATAAAATTCATCCCGACTTTTTGCTCACCCATCACGTTGTCTTCAATATCAAGAACAATTTTTTTCGCTAACAGCCTTGTTACCCGTTCGGGAAGTGAGGTGCCAATGGGCGCGACGTACATAAAAATATAAACACCGTCATAAAAAGGTACTGTGCAGACTGTCAACCAAGTTCGTATAAATCCCCTAATAGTACCTATGATTTTCCCAATATTCTTTCCCTTTGAATAGACAATCTTCCACATTGCTAAATCCATGAAAGACGATACCTTAATAGTAAAGCCTTCAGAACGCCAATGGTCAAAATATTGCTCATACTTAAGACGTTGCCCTGCGGCAACACCTTGGGGAAAGGGACAAATTACAAGTAATTTTCGCTTGCTTTTCACGATTTAATATTTCAACTCTTTAAAATGCCCGTAGGACAACATCGGACCAAAATAGGATGCATTTTCATGAAAAACATGCTGCAATAATAGGACTTCGCTCGTTACGAGAAACCAATTTTGCGGCATACGTGCGAGATTTTTCTCATTATTCTCTAATGAAATGTTATGCGATTGGCTGTGAAAGAAAGTGGTCATTTAAATAAAAAATAGCTGCCGAGCCTTACGATAAGTGCGCAAATGTAGGCAAAATTATAGTAGGCGCACGCAACAGTAAGAACTATATGAAACGATTTGCATTAGCCGTTATTTTTGAATATTCTACTATAAAGATTCTCGTAACTTTTAATCCCTTGTTGCAGGTCAAAGTATTTAAACGCGCCCTCCCGGATGGTTTCCTTCGGAATCGCGAGAATCTTAGGAATCTTCGCGATGCATTTCTCGTAATCTTCGGTGCTGAAATGATCTACTTCCACGCCAGAATCTGTTTCGCGGATGATATTGCCAGTGTCGCCTATTACATTGCAAATCACCGGTATGCCCATGCCCATCAGTTCCGCGTGCTTGGTGGGCGACGAGGCGATTTTAGAATAAGTAGGGCGGATAAAAAATATGCTACAGTCGCTTAGACTCAAAAACGTTGGTAAATCCTGCCGTGGTACATATCTAACAATCAATTTCTCTGATGGGATGCCCGAACCTGCGGCAGCCGCTGCAACTTCCTCTTGGGTTTCTTTGGTAAGAATGAGCATTTTAAACTCTGGATACTGCTTAAGCAATAATTTGTAAAAGGCAAACATTGCATCCGTCATGTACCAACCGCCGATAGAGCCGAGGTAAGTGATAATCTTTTCTCCATCAGCAATACCGAGTTCGGAAGCGAGTGTTCGTTTGGCCGTCGGATCCACCTTGTGATAATCAAAATGCTCGAGGTCGGCACAGCAGGGAATGATATCGATAGTAACGTCCTTATACATTGGTTGCCGATGCAATTCATCGGCAGCGGCTTGCGTTAGCGATACAATTCCGTCTGCTTGCAACAAAAAGTCTTTTTCTAGACGTTTGTAATGCTTGTAAATCAAACGAAAGAGCGGCTTATTCAAATCCCATTGACCATTGTCTTTCTTTTCGTCGGCCCAAAACCCGCGCATATCGAACAAAAATTTACTGCCAAATTTTTTCTTGAAAAGAAGCCCAAGTTCTGAGGAGATATAGCTGCGACAATGCAACATGTCGAAATGCTGCGTGCGCATCAATTTCGTTGCCGTGTGCCGCATTTTCCAGCGATCATAAATCTTGGAAAGTATCGGTGGGCGACTAGTGAAAAAAAGCGGTTTCCAGCGGATATCGGCTTTGTCCATTAGACCCTGCACCAATGCTCCCTCTCGAGCGAAGCGTTGCCTTTTTTCAAAGGAGAGAATCGTAAATTCATATCCTGCCTTTCGTAAGCCCGCCAAATAAGGTATTACCTGACTTTGGCCAAGAGGATCGGTCATGCCATCATAGGAGATATAGAGTATTCGCTTTAATGTACTCATGCCATCCATTTTTTGTACCACATCTGGAACATAAGCAAGTACCAAATCTTCAAATATTTTTCGCTACGGCCGGCATAAAATTCTAGTAAAAGTTTTTGGACAGCAGCCTTATTAAACAAGCCGTGAACTCCTATTGCTGTTTCGCTAAGATGGTTCATTACCAAGGGTTTCAGTGCATCTTGCAACCAATCATTCACCGGAATACCAAAGCCCATCTTCGGGCGATCCATCATTTCTTTGGGGATGTATTTGTGTACAATTTCACGCAGCGGATATTTCTTAATTCCTTGATGATATTTATAGTCTGAAGGTAATTGTGCCGCCCATTCTATGATATGCTGGTCTAGGAAAGGTTCGCGACCTTCCAAAGAAACGCTCATGCTCGCCCTATCCACTTTCTGCAAAATATCATCGGCGAGATAGGTCTGATAATCGACGGCCATCATAAAAGAAAGCGCGTCGTAATGCTCTTCCTTAAGCTCTTTGCTGGTGTGCATAGTACTTAATTCGGTAAACGATGTGGCCATGAATTCCTCCATTTCCACATCGCTAAACACGACACTCAAATTCTTCAAAAGCTGCGCCGGCGAAGGATCCCGAAGCAAATTCTTCAACTTGTCATATCGACTATGGAAATTCGCTTTGTGCTTTAAAACAGGGATGCTTTCTGAGGATATTTTGCTCATCGCATAAGCACCCATTTTGCGCAAAGTAGCAGGAATAGCCTTTAGCTTATCGCCATACCGACTGATGTAATC
>JBDTKK010000109.1:0-4904 GCA_039935335.1 Chitinophagaceae bacterium | reverse complement strand
CGTAGATCTCCGCCCATTTGTACTGTGCCAATATCTTTTACCCGAATGGGAATTCCATTGTTGTTGCCTAAAGCTATATTTCCTATGTCCTTTTCGTTTTTTAGATAGCCCAGTCCCCGGATGATATAGCCCATACCACCCATGTCTAATTTCCTTCCTCCCACATCATTATTATTGGCGCGTACTTTCTTTATTACATCCATCATTGAAATATTGTAGAACTGCAGCTTTAAAGGATCCACCACGATTTGGTATTGCTTTTCGAATCCGCCGAACGAACCTACTTCAGCCACTCCAGGTACTGTTTGCAAAGCAAATTTTATGTACCAATCCTGCAACGCTCTTTGTTCGCCTAAATCCATTTTTGGCGCATCCAAATGATACCAGAAAATTTGTCCTACACCAGTTCCATCGGGACCAAGGGTTGGAGTAACGCCTTGTGGCAGCAGGCGCTGCGCATAATTCAATTTTTCGAGTACCCGAGTACGTGCCCAATAAATATCCACATCATCATCAAAGATTACATACACGAAACTCATCCCGAACATTGACGTTCCCCGAATGTCTTTCACCTTTGGCACACCCTGGAGATTACTCACCAAAGGATACGTAACCTGATCTTCCATAGTTTGCGGACTTTGCCCCATCCATTGGGTAAAAACAATTACTTCGTTTTCACTTAAATCCGGAATAGCGTCCACCGGGTTTTTTTGCACAGCAAATAAGCCCCAGGCAAATAGCCCGGCCGCCAATACCAAAACGATATATCGGTTTTTTAACGACCAGGAAATAATTTTCGGAATCATCTTATTTTATTTTACAATTGTCGATTTGCTCCTTGCAATATTGCTTATTAAAAAGTACAACCACTTTAAATTTCTTCGGCACGATGAATGTAGAGAGCTGTTGAATTACAGGAATTCTTTTGTTCATCAGGTTGTTTTTATTTTTCTAACTGTCCGGAAAGGCTGGCTGCCCAAATAGTCAGAACATTTTTTTCAGAATCTTTCAGCCTTGCCTCTGGATGAATAAGGCGGTAGGGCGGAAGCGACATGTTTCCGTCGCGAAAGGCTGTCTTTTTTTAGGACGGTCATGCTCTTATTGCTTGATGGTATCCCTCACTTCCCCGCAATCCGGCATTTCGTCGCCGTAATAAGGATTCTTAATTTCCTTCTGTTCGCTAAGCCAATATGCACCCTTACCATCATTGGCCATAGGGCAGAAATCCTTGTACAGTGTTTGTCCACTACCCAACGCCTTTGCGAGGTCTTCTACATCTTTACTAAGCATTTCAAAATGTTCGCGCTGGTGGGCAATTTTCCCAGCATTGTCACGGATATGCTCTGCATTTTCGCGAATATCGCCAGACAAATCCGTATATGATTTTCGTTGGGTTGCATTCATAGACGCAGTGTCTGTCTTCAAAAGTGCCGTAAGGATTTCCGCTCCCGCCGCAGAAGCATCTTTACCATTATCAACAGCTAGTGCATTTTTAAGCTGTAGATAAGCAATTATAATGCCACCAACAGGCGAATTATTTGAGATGCTGGTATTGGCTGCGGATGCAGTGTTCGATTTGCTTGCTTGTTGTGACGTGCCATTGTTGCAGGCCGACAAAAGGAGGACGCATACAGCGCCGCCAAGAAATATGTTTTTCATTGAAAAGTTTGATTTGAGATTGAGGAAATGCAAATAGCCGCAACGTTCTGCGCTGCGACAATAGGGTAGTCACAATCAATCAAATCAGGAAAACACAATGGCGGACATATAGCCGCACATTATTGGGAAGTGGCGGGCGGTGTGGCGTACCGCAAATAAGCGTCTGCTGGGCTACAACTGCAACTTTATGATGGTCACAGTTCCATGCTGGTAAGGGTAATAGAGCATCGTTAAATGTGTCTGACGTATGCGGCGCATTTGTAAATACTGCGACTGTCTTAGCTTTTACAATTTTGTACTCATCATGACAACAACCTTTTTTAGACGATTTCTTTTCCATCCCGCATCTGGCGCACTTATGATGATCACCCGATTCAAGAAGACTTGTCCCAATCCGCTTGCCCATGCAATAATGTACATGCAGCGTAAAACCTGTACCGAAGCACAAGTAGCTGATGGCGATTATGGATGCGATGAAGCGTTTCATGGAACTTTTATCTTTGTAAATGTACGAGCCTTACTTTATGCTTTATTACAAAATTTCTAAACGGAGCGTTAATGTTTTGAGTAAAATTCTCGTTGAAATCACTTCCTGGCTGTAGCGAAAAGCTGGCCTTCAACTTTGTTACAGGTTGGAGGCTGTGCCGCACATAGACCTTTTCTTTCACGGGTTTTATATCGCACTTGGAGTTTTTGCCGAGTTTTTCCAGGACTACTTGAGGATGCACTGAGCAAGCATACCTTTTAACGATAAGATCCTTCGCCGGCCACTCGCAGCAGCCTTCATGCGCGAAGGGTGGTATGTTGTTGTGAGCTGTCCTGATGATTGTGAACCTCATGCTTGCTTTTTCATTGTTTGTTGCTTTAGTTTGAAAATTGAAAGAAAAAGCTTGCTTTAGTAAGTGACGGTAATTCCTGCACCCAAGCCCATATCACTATCATAGTGCGTGGAAAGAGCAAACCATTTTGTCAGTATATATCTCAAACCCGCTGCATATTCCTTATCAGTATTAACCATAAAATTAAAACGCACGCGGCTCGTAACCACCACATCTGCCCTGCTTAACTGAAAACGGAATTTCCCCTCTCCATCTATTCGAGCATCCGCAATAACCAGCATAGGCAATGTGTAGGCGATACCTGCTATTATTGTATTTCTATGGTCTTTATTGCTCACTTGTCCAAACATATTTTTTGCATCGCTACCAAATATATTATCTTCTTTAGGGTTGAATTTCTTGTAATGATAATCGTAACCTACATAAGGAAACCACCGTTGCATTCTGCCCAGGTAGCGACCCACCATAGTCTCACTTTCATACCCCGTCTTAGCGCTTGTTCCCAGGTGCCAAAGCGTATTCGCTTTCCAACGGGTGTTCGCCAGTACAAATTCTCCTTCGGTACCGTTACTTTCTAATCCCACTCTTCCCATTGAATAGGGCATTCTTGTTTCCCAAAACAACTTTCGCTGTGCCCATTTTGGATTCGGAATTTCGGGATTTGGCAACGAATTTTCATAACTGAATACTCTGCCCATTCCACTCATCATGTGATACAAAATATGGCAATGGAAAAACCAATCGCCACTTGCATTGGCTGCAAATTCAAAGGTATCTTTTTCCATAGGCATGATATCCAACACATTTTTCAACGGTGCGTATTCCCCTTGGCCGTTCAGCAATCTAAAGTCGTGTCCATGAAGGTGCATTGGATGCCGCATCATGGTATTATTATAAATAATTATCCTTACATTCTCACCCTTTTTTATTAAAATCTTATCGGTTTCAGCCAACGTCTTATTATCGATGCTCCACACATAGCGGCTCATGTTGCCGGTCAAATTAAATCTTAACTCCTTAACCGGACCGGGCGGAAGTGTAGTTATCCCAGTTGCACGTAACATTCCATAGTTAAGGGTAACCATTTCTTCATTATTATTATCCATGTCCATTCCTGCCATACTGAGACTGCCATTGTTCGTTTGCATTTCTTTACTACCGCTCATTTTCTCGTTCTCCTTATTATCATTCATTTTCTGCATTTTTTCGGCTTCCCTTTTATTTTTTGGAGGTTCAGGACCTGTTATTTCGGGGTACATTACAGTATTCATATCCATTTCCTGGTTCTGCATATTCATCCCTTCCATCTGTATCAGGTTACCGTTCATATCCATCATGTCGTTCATCATTTTCATGCCGGCAAAATATTTTAGCTTAGGCAACCTGACTGCAGGCACTTTTGCACCGCCGCCTAGCCAAAGAGATGTGTGGCCTGTTCGATCTTCTGGTGTAGCTAAAAATTCATAACTCTTGTTATCAGGTATGGTTACTACTACATCGTATGTTTCTGACACGCCGATGATTAATCTGTCCACTTCTACAGGTTCTACATCATTGCCATCATTGGCTACTACAGTTATTTTTCCTCCCGACCACGTAAGCCAAAAATAGGAAGATGAACTGCCGTTTGCTATACGCAATCTTACTTTATCGCCTGCTTTGAACTGTGGTTGTTCACTTTCAGCTTTTCCATTTATAAGGAATCTGTCATAAGCCACATCGCTTACATCCATAGCCGTCATACGCTTCCATTCGTTGGTAACCTTAGTTTTGAAGTGCCCTGTTTTTACTGCTTCAGCATAGCTTTGAGTAGTTCCTTTTTCTATTGCAAACCAATCGGTGGCATTGTGTAATCTTCGGTTTACTTCTTCGGGTTTCATATCAGTCCAGTCGCTCAGCACCATGGGGATGGTCGGAATATTCCATTTTTGCCTTTTATTCAATATAAGGGCTCCATACATACCTATTTGCTCCTGCAGTTTTGTATGGCTGTGATACCAATGGGTACCGTGTTGAATAATGGGAAATTTATAGAGATAGGTTGTGTGAGGTTTAATAGGCATTTGCGTAATAAATGGCACACCATCCATACGATTTGGTAAAAATAGACCATGCCAATGTAGAGAGGTTTCTTCGTTCAATTCATTATGTACATGAATTTCAGCAGTATCACCTTCTGTGAATGTGAGGGTAGGCATAGGAATCTGGCCGTTTACTGCAATAGCCCTCTTAGATTTCTTGCCAAAAGTTACTGTAGTATCCTTTATGTATAAGTCGTACCGAACTGTTCGTGGTTGCTGGGGATTTTCTACGAGCTTGTATCCCATTAATTTACCTACGTTTTTGTCTATTTGCATACCTTCCCCATCGTCCATTTTGACATTCCCCATATCCATTGATTTATCC
>JBDTKK010000108.1:0-6868 GCA_039935335.1 Chitinophagaceae bacterium | reverse complement strand
GTCTTTGCTGGTGGCAAGTAGTAATGAATAATTTCCGTGAGTGGCGTTGCGTCGGTTGCTGGCACTACTTTCAAGGGTTTAGTACGTGCAGCCATAATACCGCGCATGTTGGGAATACGTGGTTCCGACATTCCTTTTTGACAAGAAACGACAAGAGGCAAGTTTGAAGTATTGGTTTCTTCTCCACCTTCAATTTCACGGTTCACAGTTGCGGTATCTCCCGTGATATCCAGCTTCGATGCAAAGCCGATGTAGTTAGCATCCAAAAGCTCTGCAATCGCTCCGCCCACTACACCATTGTTGTAGTCGATACTTTCTTTGCCGGTAAGAATAAGTTCGTAGCCGCCATCTTTTGCAAAATGAGCTATCTCTGAAGCGATATAATAAGGGTCGTTGCTTTCGGTATCAATGCGGAAAGCTTCGTCGCCGCCAAGGGCAAGGGCCTTACGAATCACGGGGTCAGCATCGGCCTTACCGACGGTCACCAAATGCACGGCAGTTGCAGTTCCGGCTTCTTTGAGCTCAAGAGCGCGAACGAGCGCGTACCATTCGTCGTAGGGGTTAATAATCATGGTGACGCCGGCAGTATTAAACTTCGTGTCGCCATCTATAAAAGCGATTTTTGCGGTGGTATCTGGTACCGGTGCTATGCAAACAAGGATTTTCATAATAAGGGGGCGAATTTACGGGATTGACTTTGGGGAGAAATTGTTTAAATCGGGAAAAGTTTGAAAGGCTTTAGGAGCAAGGCTTTCAGAAGAAATTATTCAGTGACGGCTTTAGGAATGCTCTCTAAAAAACTCAACCAATCAGCAAGTTGCCGACCTTTAAGTACGCGGGGAATTTTGCTCATGCCACCTTCGCGACCAATGAATTTGAGGTAGTTGAGAAATGTTGCTTCTGGAAGCAATTCCACAAAAACTTCTTTCAATGCAGCTTCGCGTTCCACGGCATAATCATCATTCACTTCGCAAAGCGTTTCATCAATGATTCGGCGCACTTCTTCTGGATCTTGATTCAGTTCATCACAGCCAATATACCAGCGATGTGCAAAGCGACCTTCATACGGGAAACCTGCTACCGAAAACTCACGGATTTGTATGCCCAGCTTGCGTTGTACGTTTTCAATGGCCTTGTTCATGTTGTCCACACTAAGGTGCTCGCCACAAAGAGAAAGGAACTGTTTCGTGCGACCTGAAATCACAATTTCACCGGCCTTAGCATCAGTAAAACGCACCACATCGCCAATGATATAACGCCATGCACCCGAGCAAGTAGAAATCATCACCGCATAATCGGTGTCTTCTTCCACTTCCTCAATAAGGAACGAACTTGGACGCTCACGTGGGTTGCCATCGCCATCGAAATTCTCATCGTTGAAGGGTATGAATTCGAAGAAAATATCCGCGTTCAACACTAGCCTAATTCCGCTGTCGGGACTCGGCTGAAAACCAAACGAACCTTCAGAAGCCATATAGGTTTCGGAGAAAGCCATCTTCTTACCAAACAATTTTTTGAAAGCTTCGCGATAAGGGTCAAGCGCTACGCCACCATGAATATAGATGGCGAGATTGGGCCAGATTTCGTGGATATTGTCCACTTTATGATAGGCAATGATGCGCTCCAATACAATTTGCACCCAAGCTGGAACGCCGCAAATGGTACCTACATCCCACTTTCTCGCATTACGCACAATCAGGCGAATACGAGCCTCCCAACTTTCCGTTTTGGAGATTTTTTGTCCTGGTCTATACAGCAAAGAACTCATCCACCGCGGCATAGTCTTCGCAGAAATGCCACTCATATCACCTTCATAATAATCGCCCCGCTCGTACAAAGTCGTTGTACCACCGAGCATTAAAATCCCTTTCTCGTATGCCTTTTTAGGTACCTTAAAATCTGATAAAGAGCACATCTGCTTCCATGCCACCCGCTTGGTAGAACGCATCATGTCGCTAGTAATGGGGATGTGTTTGGATGCAGACTCTGACGTACCAGACGAGAGTGCAAAAAATTTCACTTTCCCGGGCCAAGTCACGTTTTCTTCGCTTTCCAATAGCCGATGCCACCAATTGGCGTACATCTCATTGTAGGTATGTACAGGCACCCGCTCTCGGAACGCTTTCATAAAATCCAATTCCTCGCCCAGTATTTCCGTAAAATCGTATTGTTTGCCGAAGGCAGTGTACTGCGCTTTTTCAAGAAGCTTGCGAAGCGTTTGTCGTTGATAGGAGCGGGGTGTAGCGTTTCTTTCAGAGAGTTTTCTCGAAAGCCAAAGAGACCGGGCAACAATATTTCCAACCAATGCGGGCATGTAACTTCTTAACTTTTTTGGAAGCGCAAAAGTAACCTTTCTTGGGTGGTAGAAGTTTAAGGAAAAAGAAGTGAAGCTTTGGATTTTCAGAAAAGGCTAAACACTACTATTCTTAAATTTCACTTGAAAAAGGCTGTAATCTGCAAGGCTTATTTTTGTCCACGTTTTCAAAGGCAATTGCCGATTAGGAACATCTTCCAACAATGATTTTTTCTTCAAAGCTGATAGAAGATGCCGTTCAGGCATTTTCAAAATTGCCGGGCATTGGTAAAAAAACTGCTCTGCGGATGGTCTTGCATTTACTCAAACAACCCAAAGTAGATGTCGTTGCCTTCACGAATGCAATCAGCAATATGCGTGAGCAAATTCAGTTTTGCGACCGTTGCCACAATATCTCAGATGCACCCTGCTGCGCTATTTGCGCCAATCCGGGCCGAAATCAAAGGCAGATTTGTGTGGTAGAAAACCTTCGGGATGTTATAGCTATTGAAAGCACGCAGCAGTACAGCGGGCTGTATCACGTGCTGGGCGGCATTCTTAGCCCTTTGGATGGTATTGGGCCGGAGCAAATCAATGTGGGTACTTTGGAGCAGCGCGTAAAAGACGAAGGCACCACCGAAATCATCATGGCGCTTAGTCCGAATATTGAAGGCGACACAACTGCTTACTACATTGCGCGGCAACTAGAGGGGATACCTGTGGAAATAACAACTATTGCACGTGGCATAGCCTTTGGCGGCGAGCTGGAATATGCCGACGAAATGACCCTTGCGCGTTCCATTGCCAAACGCCTTCCGATAGATAATTATGTGAGCCTTCGAAGGGATGTCTAGACTTAAAAAGTCTAAGGCACAACAATATTTCCTGAGAAAACAAATTCAGCAGCTCCGGTCAAAACAACCTGCTCTGCCGCATCAGGTTTATTTTTAAAAAAAGAAACCTCCAATTGCCCTCCTGGTGTTATAATTTTCTTTTTGAAAAAGCCCTGTAGCGTGCCGCTGGACGCAATTGCAGCCGCCGTAACGCCCGTGCCACAGCTTAGCGTTTCGTCTTCTACTCCTCGTTCATAGGTTCGTACTTCGAGTGTGTTTTCATCGAGCTTTTTTGTAAAATTCACATTCAGTCCGCCGGGTGAAAATGCAGCGTGATTGCGAATATTTCTTCCTTCTACAACCACATCATAATCCTTTAAATCGTGCACCCAGCTCACATAATGCGGCGAGCCTGTATCGAGCAAAGCATAGCCGGAATGCTGTTCTATTTTCAAGACATCCTGCATGCCGAGGCTCACATTCCCATTGTTCAAAATCGTGGCATCGTGTATCCCATCAATCGCCTGAAAAGAAGTTTTTTCTTGAATGATTCCAAGGTGCTTTGCAAAGGCAGCAATACAGCGGCCTCCATTCCCACACATCGAGCTTTCTGCACCATCAGAGTTGAAATAGACCATCTTGAAATCCACATCCCGCGCAGTTTCCAGCAGCATTAGCCCATCGCCACCAATACCAAAGCGACGATCACAGAGGAAAGAGATTTGAGCTTGATTCAGTTCAATTTCCTTCTTCCGATTATCGAGTAAAATGAAATCGTTGCCACAGCCTTGATATTTATAGAAATGAAGCTTCATGAATTGCTATTGTCCGCTGAAATATTGCTCTGCACGCGAATTAGAATTATTGTTGTTTATACCTAAGGTATATAAATCTGCCGCCCAATTTGGGTTGTATCGTTGGCCAGGCACCGTACTATGGAGCAAAATCATAGTACCAATAGCAGAGGGAGGAGAGTAGAAAAGAAACAGTCCCGTGCTCTTTATTTCGCCACCGGCATTATAGCGCCATATTTCGTAGGGTAACGCGCCCGCTTCATTGGGTACTTGAACCACCTCGGCAGGTTCGCCAAACCGAAGGTAAACCATGCCTCGGTCCGTCTCATAGCCCATTTTCCCTCCTGTAGAAAAGTACTTATTGGCTTCGCGAACTTTAGCTGAAAAAGTCTTCCAAGCCTTTTCTGGTTCGTTCTTATTCTCCAGCGCAAAATGATTGAAGATGAAGTAGCGCATGTACAATTCTTCGGGTTTTGCAAGGAATCCCTTTATCGTACTTAAATCCGAAGGGCTTGCAGTTGGAATCATCATCTTGAGAATTGCGCGAAGCTGTGGCATATCGTATTTGGCAACGAAGGTGCGGCCAAGATCTAGGACGTTTCCAGCATGGTTTTCGTCTTGAACAGTTCCGGCTTTGCCCGTGTCTGAAAGCCTCACTGGGTTTTTATTGATGACTTGAAAGAAATATGATGCAGTGGCCAATTCCGCGCCAGCATTGCTTCTTAGTGAAGCATTCAGGTAATAATTTCCAGACTCTAAAGAACCCAGTGAAAAGGAATGACGAAAGCTCAAAACCTTTTCCGGACTAACGATAGTATCGCGATTCATCAATTGCGGTGCATCAACTGCCTCATTGGATTGAGAAATCCAAACCGTCTGCACGAGCGGAAAATTTCCAGAAGGAATGGAGCTTGTTTGGTACAATTCATGGTAAGAATGAAGCCTTTGCTGGCCTTCATCAAAAAAGTTGAGACAACGAGGTAATTGTTGATAGCCATACTTTGCGAAAGGGCCGTAGGTATTACTTTTAAAGCTCGTGTCTAGGAGCTGAAGGCTGCTATAGAATACTTCCTTTTGTGGCGCAATGCGGAGGGTGTCTTTGTAATGAAAATCCTTGTCGCGGTGGCCGTCTTCGTAGAGCGTCAATTCGATGTGAAGTAAGCCTTCTGGTAAGTAGGCTTTAGCAATATCTAGGACGGTGGGAGCGTCTATCAGCGAAGGATTGAACGGCGTTGTGAAAAGCGGATAGGCATTTTGGAAGACAATTCCCGTATCGGATGATACCCGAATTAGGGTGTTGATTCTCGCAGAAATATTGCCGTTAGAATCGCTCAGATAGTGCAGCGAAAGCGTGTTGACCTGCCAATAGACTTCGGTATAAGGCTTGCCTTTCTGGTCGTAAAAAACGGCATGACTGACTACTGCTTCCAACGCCAAAACCTGATAAGAAAGCCCCGCGAGGAGCAAGAGAGTAAAAATCAAAAAACGCCGCATCATCTATCTTTCCGCAAAAGTAAAGCCTCGTGACTGCATCAGAATTAATCCTTCCCTGCCCTGCTTTTCCAGGGATTGTTTGGTGGCAAGAATTGTTGAAAGAGGAAGGAAGGGCGCAGATTTTTACAGCTCAGAATCTATCTAATTGGACTGCTCCGAATCGGTATCAAATCGCGAGTGCAAACGGGCGGCTGTGGCTTTCTTTACCCTTAAAAGGCGGCAGAAAATCTCGGATTAATCTTCAGGAAGCTTGCATTGATTACACGCATGATTGGCAACGGCAGCATTGGCGTGGCTTGATTTCGGCTTATGGACGAGCCGCATTTTTTGAGCATTACAAAGACGGGCTTGAAGCGATTATTTATGGAAATTTCGAGCGCTTATTGGATTTCAATCAAGCGGGGATTGAATGGCTAGGAAAAGGCTTTCAAATCGAGCTTCCTCCATTCGAAAAAGAAATTTCAATGACTGAACAATCAGTATTATTTCAAGAGAAAAAAGAAAGTACAGTGCTCGAATATTACCAGGTTTTCTCAGAAAAGCTAGGTTTCCTTCCCCGCCTTTCCGCTATTGATTTATTGATGAACGAAGGGCCGCAAGGAAGGATGAAATTGAGCTAAATTTTGCCCTAGTCTAGGTTGAATTTAGTATCGCAAAGAGCGCAAAGATTTACTGCAAAGTGCTACCGTTTTAGCAAAGCACGCACAAAGCAAATAACTCCAAACTTTTTTCGTGATACTTTTTTGATGAGAAGTAAATAAAATGCCCCTTTCAGCTAAACCAAAAGTGGGCATTTTTTGAATTTTTAATTTTGCATTTTAAATTTTACTGCATCGCAGTCCGCAAATCCTCAATCAGATCTTCCACATCTTCCACACCTACGCTCAGGCGAATTAAGGAATCAGAAAGTCCGCGTGCAGCACGCTCTTCAGCGGGAATAGACGCGTGTGTCATGCTTGCAGGATGGCCAATCAACGACTCTACCCCACCAAGGGATTCTGCCAAAGCAAAGAGTTTCGTATTGCGCAAGATTTTCAGTGCATCTTCCACATTATCTCCTTTTTGGGTGAAGGAAATCATCCCGCCAAAACCCCGCATTTGCTTCGCAGCTATCGCATGATTTGGATGATCTTCAAAGCCACACCAAAGTACTCTATCTACTTTCGGCTGAGTGCGCAACCACTTTGCAATGGCCTCACCGTTTTGGCAATGACGCTCCATCCGCAAATGCAAAGTCTTGATGCCACGAAGCACTAAAAAACAATCTTGAGGTCCAGGGACAGCACCGCAGGAATTTTGTATGAATGCCAAACGCTCATTGAGCGCAGCATCTTTAACTATCAAAGCTCCAAGCACTACATCACTATGGCCACTCAGGTATTTTGTGGCACTGTGCAACACGATATCAGCACCTAAATCAAGTGGATTTTGGAGATAGGGAGAGGCGAAAGTAT
>JBDTKK010000107.1:0-2655 GCA_039935335.1 Chitinophagaceae bacterium | reverse complement strand
AAACTTCGTGGCAAGCATGAAGAAGGTAAGGAGGAGGAAGGCTACGTCGCACATCGCGGTCATGTCCACGATGGTGCTTTTACGCGCCATTTTTATCTTAGGCATATGCTGCTTTTAGGTTCGTTTTGAATACAGACGCAAGCCGCGTTTATTTCCATAAATGCGCTCAGAAAATTTTGCTATTGCCTGCTACTATTTGTAGTTGGCAGCAAAGCTTTGAGTAAGGGTGAACCCGCTTTCGTCGATACCAAAGGTGACACCGTCAATGATGGTAGTGTAGAAGTTGTATGCGATAATGGCAATAGCGGAAGTACCGATACCAAGGGCTGTATTAACCAAGGCCTCAGAGATACCTTCTGCCAGGGCATTCGCATCCGCGCCGCCACCAGTAGAGGCCATTGCCGAGAACGCACGAATCATACCCAATACTGTACCAAACAGACCTATCAAAGTAGCCACCGAAGCGATAGTAGAAAGGAACACCAAGTTCTTTTCGAGCATCGGCAATTCTAGTGCTGTAGCTTCTTCAATTTCCTTTTGGATGGTCAATACTTTTTGATCTGTATCCAGCTCTGTATTGGTAATCATCTCGCGATATTTTACAAGGCCGCTGCGCATTACGTTGCCTACAGAACCGCTTTGCTTATCGCATTCTCCAATGGCTGCATTCACATCCTTATTAGCAAGATGGTATTGCACTTTACGTACAAATTCTCCCGTCTGGCCTTTGCCGCGTGCCTTGAAAATAGTGAGACCACGCTCAATAACGAAGGAGATAAGCACGAGGAAGGTTGAAATTAATACCGGTACTACTGGACCGCCCGTGTACATAGTCCCCATGATGTTTTTAGCCTTGTGCCGCGCTGCCCCGTCATCAAAGTTGCTTTCAGAGCCGAGGAGGAATTTGTAGATAAGAATAGCCGCTACAATTGCCCCGATAACAACCAGTAAGTTGATAAGGAAATTGTTTGCGTTTTTGGGCTTCCCTGCCTGACTTCCGGATGGGCGTGCGGTACTTGTTTTAACGTCTGCCATGTTGCTTCGCTTTTGGTTGTTTTGATTTTAGAAAGTTGGTTACTATAAAATGGGGAGGGCTTTTTTTCAAAGCCTTTCGTGAAGGAGGCAAAGATATTGGTATGCCTTACAAATCCAAATCGAGTTTGGAAATTTAAGGCAATGATAAAAACAGGCTTTTACCGATTTTATTGCCTTGTTATAAAAGTCGGTTTTTCGAGATTGGGTTTCATTTAATCTTTCTCATCAACGCCAAAAAAACTCCTTTCGCTCTTTCTATCTTTGTGCCCCATGAGTTTCAACCCCTGGCATTCGGTAAGCTACGGCACGCAAGTGCCGGACATCGTCAACGCAATCATAGAAATACCCAAAGGTTCGCGTGCCAAATACGAGTTGGACAAAACCACTGGCATGCTTCGGCTCGACCGCGTGCTCTACTCCAGTGTCTATTATCCGGCCAATTATGGCTTTATCCCGCAGACCTATTGCGATGATAAAGACCCTCTCGATATTCTCGTGCTTTCGCAAATAGAAATGCAACCACTTTGCCTCGTAGAAGCAAAAATTATTGGTGTGATGCGCATGTTGGATCAAGGCGAAGCTGATGATAAATTGATTGCCGTTTGCGCCCACGATATGAGCGTGAATTACATTAATGACATCAACGAACTTCCTCCACATTTTATAGCTGAACTCCGACATTTCTTCGAAGAATACAAAAAGCTGGAAGAAAAGGTTGTCCATATCGAAGACTTCCAGAACGCAAGGCTGGCAAAGAAAATTCTAAGCCATGCTATCAATGATTATGAAGCCAAGTTTCCATAGATTTTTGCTGGATAAAAAACACCTCCAAAAAAGAAAAGCCACCTTTGCCGCATGAGTGCTACTTCCATAGTTTTAATATTGATTATTGGCTTAGGTGCGGGGATACTTGGCAGTATGGTGGGGATAGGTGGCGGTATAGTTGTAGTGCCTGCATTGCTAGCCATGACGCCACTATTGCCGGGCATGAACCCTACGATGGCGGCAGGGACTTCGCTCGCCATGCTGCTGCCTCCAATTGGCATTTTGGGGGTAATGCAATATTATAAAGCAGGGCAAATAGACTTTCGAATCGCCGGCCTGCTGTGCCTCGGCTTCATTTTCGGAGCTTTTTTTGGTGGGAAAATTGCCACTTCTATCGACAAGGAAACCATGAAGAAATTCTTCGCCATTTTCCTGCTGCTTATCTCGCTTAAGTTTTTGTTTTTTGATAAGCCTTCGGCAAAAAATAAGCCTGCCGTTACTGAACAATCCCAAAGTAAATAACCCTTTTCCCCTTAGGCAGACTATCCTGTCACCGTGTGTATCATGCGTACCAAGATCAAAGCAATCCTTACCAGCGAAACGCTGGACTATACCGTAACCGTTAAAGGTTGGGTTCGTTCCTTTCGTAACAACCAATTTATTGCCCTCAACGATGGCTCTTGCGTCAGCAATTTGCAAATCGTAATAGCGCTTGAAACCGATGATGCTATCGTCCATAAAATCTCCGGCGGAGCGGCTATCGAAGTGACCGGAACAATCGTGGCTTCTTTGGGAAAAGGACAACGCTTGGAGCTGAAAGCCGCTACCATAGCTATTCTTGGTGAGTGCGAGAAC
>JBDTKK010000106.1:0-4225 GCA_039935335.1 Chitinophagaceae bacterium | reverse complement strand
ATAACCACTAATAAATTCCATAAAATATGGCCAAGACACCAGTCGCAGAAGACAAGCTAAAAGTACTAAAGCTCGCAATTGATAAGATTGAAAAGGACTACGGAAAGGGTTCCGTGATGATGCTCGGCGAGAAGGGTGGAGCGGCAATAGAAGTGATTTCTACAGGCTCTTTGGGGCTAGACGTTGCCCTAGGCGTCGGAGGCCTTCCTCGTGGTCGTGTGGTCGAGATTTACGGGCCTGAATCCAGTGGTAAAACCACCATTGCTATTCATACAATTGCCGAAGCGCAAAAGAAAGGTGGTATCTGTGCCATCATTGACGCAGAGCATGCTTTTGACGCTTCTTATGCTCGCAAATTGGGCGTGGATGTGGACAACCTTCTTATCTCTCAACCGGATTATGGAGAGCAAGCTTTGGAGATTGCCGACCGACTTATTTCCTCCGGTGCGGTAGATGTCGTCGTCATTGATTCAGTGGCAGCTCTTGTACCTAAAGGCGAACTGGATGGCGAGATGGGCGATAGCAAAATGGGCCTTCACGCGCGTCTGATGAGTCAGGCCATGCGGAAGCTCACTGCTACTATTTCGCGTACCGGAACGATTTGTATTTTTATCAATCAGCTTCGCGAAAAAATTGGTGTAATGTTTGGCAATCCTGAAACCACAACTGGTGGTAATGCCCTTAAGTTTTATGCTTCCGTTCGTTTGGATATTCGCCGAATCGCCCAAATTAAAGATGGCGATATCGCAACGGGCAACCGTACCCGCGTAAAAGTGGTAAAGAACAAAGTAGCTCCTCCCTTCCGTCAGGTAGAGTTCGACATTGTTTTTGGCGAAGGAATCTCCAAGATTGGCGAAGTAATAGACATGGGCGTAGATCTAGCTATTCTCAATAAAAGCGGATCGTGGTTTAGCTATGGCGAAACCAAAATCGGCCAGGGTAGGGATGCCGTTAAGACTTTCTTGAACGATAATCCAGAAGTGGCGGCGGAAATCGAAGCGAAGATTCGTGAGAAGTTGATGATTGTTCCGCTCCCAGAATAACAATATAGTAGTAGTAAATTAGTGCACCCATCGCGGTGCATTTTTTTTAAAAATACCTTCATCCCTTTAATCGGAAGTGTACTTATTTGCTGTTGGCCTGAATTTTTTAATCCGTTCTGAATGTTTCAATCCTTCTCAAAAATTATCCTTTTCAGTGCGGCGTTCTTGCTGACAGCATTTTCAATTCAAGCTCAAACTTGGAAAATTTTGCCAGGCTACAACATTAAATTTTCGGGAAGGTCTGCCGAGGGTACATTTTCGGGGCTTTCGGGCATTATTCTATTTGACCCGGCCAACCCTACAAGTGGAAAGTTTGACGTGCAAGTATCCGCGAATACAATTAATACAGGCAATACCAAAAAAAATAGTGATGCCAGAGGCAGTTCATGGTTGAATACCAGTAAATATCCCATAATTCACTTTGTTTCTAAGTCAATAGCAAAGTCGGGAGCAGGTTTTGTAGTGAAAGGAACAATGACGATGCATGGAGTAAGCCTTCCTGTTTCTATTCCCTTCACTTTTCAGGAAAAAGGTAGTCAAGGGCAGTTTACCGGAAAGCTTTCTCTCACAAGGCAAGACTACAATATTAATGGCCCGATGATGAGTTTTATTGTGGGCAGCGATTTTGATATTTCACTGATGGTACCGGTGGGGAAATAAGATAAAATGTAAAAGTAAAAAGTAAAAAGCTTTCTAGGAGGCTTAGCTTGTTGAGGTCAATCTTAGTGCGTCTTAATGTTCTTAGTGTCTTGGTGGTTAAGCCTCTTTATTCAAAAACCTTCACATCCAACCCATCTTTACACTCTTCCAAAAGCTCATTAATTGTCTTTCCCAAAACCGGATGAACTAATTCTGGCGCGATTTCCAGCATAGGGACCAAGACAAATCTTCGCTGCGCAATGCCAGGATGCGGCACAGTAAGCACTTCTGTTTCTAGGCAATTTTTTCCAAAAAAAAGAATGTCGATATCGAGCGTGCGCTGCCCCCAAAGCTCTATTCTTTGCCGCCCAAAATGGGCTTCAATTTCCTGCGCGATAGCCAATATTTCTTCAGCAGAATGGCTGGTATCGATTGCCAAGGCAAAGTTTAAAAAGGAAGGTTGGTCTTCTTTTCCCCAGGCTGCGGTTTCATAAATTGAAGAACGAAGTATTTTTCCAACTGCCAACTTTTGCTCCAGTTGCATTGCCGCCTCCAGCATGGTTTGCAGCCGATCACCCTCATTGCTGCCCAACAATAAATAGACTCTTTCTGTTTTCACGCGGCGAAGATATTAGAAGGTATTTTCGCACTGCTCTTTTATCAAAGCACTGTCCTTTAAAACACCATTTCATCCCCTCTTTTTCTTTTTTATGAAGCAGTTCTTCAAGATGTTTTTTGCCTCCATGCTCGCCATGATTGTCGCTTCCGTCGTCATTGTAGGCATCATGATAGCCATGATTACCAAAGCAGTTAGTGAAATTGGCAGCCAAAAATCCAAACCTTCACTACTATCCGCTTCTATTCTCCTAATCCAAACCAGCGACCAACTTCATGAACTTGGACGGGATAATGCCTTTGCCACTTTCAGTAAAGGTGCCTCCTACAATGCCGGTTTGTATGACGTTGTTCGGGCACTTAAAGCGGCAAAAACAGATGATAACATCAAAGGCATCGCACTTCGCCTGGATGGAGGTGCCAACGGCTGGGCAACTATGGAGCAGGTGCGGGAAGCTTTGCTCGATTTTAGGAAAAGTGGGAAGAGAGTTTTTGCCTACGGCGATGCTATTTCTCAGCGCGATTATTTCCTCGCCACTGCCGCCGACAGCATTTTTTTAAACCCTGCGGGAATGCTCGAATTGAAAGGTCTAAGCTCTCAACTTATGTTCTTCAAAGGCACACTGGATAAGCTTGGTGTGCAGCCGGAGATATTCTATGCAGGCCGCTTCAAGAGCGCAACAGAGCCATTTCGAGTAGATAAAATGAGCCCAGCAAATAGGGAGCAAATTGCCGAATTGCAAAAGGGGATTTGGAGTCTTTTCCTAAATGCCGCTGCTCAAAAAACAAACTTGGACACCAATAATATTCAGCAACTTGCTGCGAGCGGTGGACTTTATTTTGCCAGTGATGCAACCCGCGACCATCTAATTGACGGCGCAAAATATTGGGACGAGATTGAAGACATGATGCGACTGTCGGTGGGTAAGAAAGTGGATGAGAAAATCCCCTACATCAGCATCAATAATTACGCTAATCAGCTTAGTGATATCGATGGTAGCGGGGATAGAATTGCCGTACTTTTTGCCGAAGGTGAAATTGTGGATGGAAAGGGTACCGATTACCAGATCAGCCCAGAAAGGTTGATAAAAAGCATCCGTCAGATTCGGCGCGATGATAAAATTAAGGCTGTCGTTCTTCGGGTGAATTCTCCAGGCGGAAGTGCTTTGGCATCTGAAGTTATTCTCCGCGAACTGCAATTGTTGAGAGCGAAAAAGCCGCTAATAGTGTCTATGGGCGACCTCGCAGCTTCAGGCGGTTATTATATTTCCTCCCAGGCTGATAGCATTTTCGCAATGCCTAATACGCTTACCGGCAGCATTGGTGTTTTTGGAATGCTATTTAATGTGGGCAATGCTCTGGAAAGCAAGCTGGGCGTCACTTTCGATGAAGAGAAGAATGCACCGTTCGCCGATTTTCCAAACATGTCGCGACCACTTACTCCCATAGAAGCTGCCAAGATGCAATCAACTATCGACACGATTTACGCCACCTTCAAGGGGCATGTTGTGAGCGGTAGAAGATTAAATTCAACCTTGGTGGATAGTATCGCTCAAGGGCGGGTATGGTCGGGTAAGGATGGGCTCGCATTAGGACTTGTTGATGGAATTGGCGGCTTGGACAGGGCATTGAAAAGCGCGGCAGCCAAGGCCAAATTGAGTTCTTACAGTGTGAAAACTTATCCCGAGCCAGTTGACCAACTTCAATCCATCATCAACAAAATTACCAACGGCCCTTTAAGTTCTGAAGACCTGAAAGCCGCTGTCAGCAAGCAATTGCTGGAAGAAAGTACTGCCATTCGCGAGATGCTTTGGATGAAGCGGGTGTCGGGTAGGGCTCAAATGATGCTGCCGTTTCGTCCGATGTTTAATTGATGCAGGTTGGTGGGCAATGGAGATTTGGACACAACAGAAAATCCTGAAAAGCGG
>JBDTKK010000105.1:0-2864 GCA_039935335.1 Chitinophagaceae bacterium | reverse complement strand
ATTTTCAGGATGTTGAAGTGTTCCTTCATCATTAAAATACCCAAAGCCATCTTCGTAATCAAATGGACCTAAAAGCTCCCATTGATCGATATAGCCACTACTTTTACAAAGAGCTATAATTGAATCAAATTGGTTATTGCGTTCGAAAATATTCCGTTTAACGTGTCAAAAGCTGGAAACAACGTTTGAGTTGATTTGCTTTCGCTTCGCGTAGAAATCAAAGATTTGTTGGCGATAAGTGGGGTAATTGACAAATTGGTATGAACCCCAAAATGTGAAGAGATATGGATCCGGATTTTCTAATGCTAGAATGCCTTGTGTGAAATATTTGACTTTCAGTTCGTCATCATAATTAAAATTATAGATAACTGAAAGGGCTATAGCAGCTTTCCCTCGTTCAGAGTCACTGGAATCGTTTGCGATTTTTAGAAGGGCGTTTTCAGCTTCTGGAATCTTGTTATTTAAGAACAATTCCAGAGCGCTATTTACCCTTTGTCCGAAACCGGGTGTTACAAATAATAGAGCTAGAAATAGATATCCAATCTTATATTTGGTCATGTTATTGGCAGAATTTTTAGGTTTTGAGATTCTTGGACTTTTAGGATTTAGATGAACCCGTGCAATTTATGAGCTAGACGGATGCTTTTCAAATTTTTGTTAAAAAATGTTAGTTACAGCGACACAACCCTCTGGCGATTTCGGCGAGTCTCTCTTTTTTGGCCATTGCATAAGTCACAATCTGCAACGATAGGGCAATGTGTGGCTTTGTGCGCTCGGACTTACTGGAGTAGGAATTGGCCCGATAAGCCCATACTCCTAAGGATTGAACCGAAATAAAAAAGGGACAAACCGACTCTTACATCGTTTTGCCCCTTTTCGGTGCGCGTGGAGGGACTCGAACCCCCATGCCTCACGGCGCCAGATCCTAAGTCTGGTACGTCTACCAATTTCGCCACACGCGCTTTTATTGGAGCGCAAATGTAAGGCAACAAAACCTTTCCAAACCAAATGATTTTCGGGATTTTTTTGAAAGTTCATTTTCAGCTAAAAAGCTTTTTCAAAGCTTCGGGTTCCAATAGCCTCTCCGCTTGATTACCTTCGCGCCCATGCAATCGCTACAAGAGCAAATTCAACAACACCTGCTGGATATCGACCAAATTATTATTGGGGATGCTGATGCGCTGGAAGCTTATAGAATAAAGTATCTCGGCACCAAAGGCATTGTCAAAAGCATCTTTGGTGAGATGAAAAATGTGCCGGCCGAACAACGTAAAGAAGCCGGACAAATTCTGAACGCATTCAAGCAGCACGCCGAAGGAAAATACGAAATAGCTCGTCCGCTTTTAGCTGGCAGAGCAAAGACCAAAATACCTGAAGATATTTCCATTCCCGGTCCGGATGTACCGCTGGGTACACGTCATCCGCTGCGCATAATGGAAAACCGAATCGTTGAGATATTTGAGCGGATTGGTTTCGCCGAAGCGACTGGCCCGGAAATAGAAGATGATTGGCACAATTTCACTTCGCTCAACATGCCCGCGGACCATACCGCCCGCGACATGCAGGACACGTTTTACGTCAGCCAAAATCCGGACTGGGTATTACGCACGCATACCTCTTCTGTGCAAGCCCGCACGCTGGAAACGCAGCCACTTCCTATTCGCGTAATTTGTCCGGGTAGGGTATATCGCAATGAAACTATTTCTGCTCGCGCCCATTGCTTTTTCCATCAGTGCGAAGGTCTGTATGTGGACAAAGGTGTGAGCTTTGCCGACCTTAAACAAGCACTTTATTATTTCGTGAAGCAGATGTTTGGCCCAGAAACCAAACTGCGTTTCCGACCGTCTTACTTTCCTTTTACCGAGCCTAGTGCGGAGATGGATATTTCCTGTACGGTTTGCGGTGGCAGCGGCTGTGGGCTTTGCAAACACACTGGTTGGGTGGAGATTTTAGGGTGTGGCATGGTGCATCCCAACATGCTGCGCAACTTCAATATTGACCCAGAAGTGTATAGCGGTTATGCCTTCGGAATGGGCGTGGAGCGCATTACTCAATTGAAATTTCAGGTGAATGATTTGCGACTTTATGCTCAAAATGACCTTAGGTTTTTGAAACAATTTCAGGCCATTTAAAAGAGCGGGTCGCTTTACTCCTTTTCGATAAAAAATGATTCTTGTAACCGGCGCATCAGGTTTTGTAGGCGGGCATTTTCTAAAAAAACTTGCAGCTACCGGAGCGTCGATTCGTGCCTTATACCACAATCATCTTCCGGACGCAACAATGCTAATCTGGCCGAATGTGCAATGGCAAAAGGCCGATTTGTTGGATGTATTTGACGTGGAAGAAGTAATGCGCAACATAAAGCAGGTTTATCATTGCGCAGCCATCGTTTCCTTTGACCCGACGGATAAGCAAAGGATGGTTCATACCAATACAGAAATCTGCGCCAACCTTGTGAATGCCGCGCTGGACGCGGGTGTGGACAAGTTCCTTCAAATTTCTTCCATCGCGGCTTTGGGCAGAGACGGCACAGGGCGAGAGGTTAACGAAGAAGCGCAATGGGAGGAAAGTGCTTATAATTCCGCCTATGGTTTGAGTAAATATCTCGCAGAGTTGGAAGTTTGGCGCGGTATTGGCGAAGGCTTGAACGCGGTCATCGTTAATCCGGGAATTATCCTAGGTGCACCACTTCAAAAAGCTGGCTGGAAGCATGGTTCGCCCAAATTGATGCAGACTGTTTTCAAAGGATTTCCTTTTTATACCGATGGCATTACCTCGTTTGTAGCTGTGCAAGATGTGGTAGAAGTGGGAATCCGTTTGATGCAATCCAGCATTAGTGCAGAGCGATTCGTGCTGAGTGCAGG
>JBDTKK010000104.1:0-5810 GCA_039935335.1 Chitinophagaceae bacterium | reverse complement strand
ATCGACAAGGAAACCATGAAGAAATTCTTCGCCATTTTCCTGCTGCTTATCTCGCTTAAGTTTTTGTTTTTTGATAAGCCTTCGGCAAAAAATAAGCCTGCCGTTACCGAACAATCCCAAAGTAAATAACCCTTTTCCCCTTAGGCAGACTATCCTGTCGCCGTGTGTATCATGCGTACCAAGATCAAAGCAATCCTTACCAGCGAAACGCTGGACTATACCGTAACCGTTAATGGTTGGGTTCGTTCCTTTCGTAACAACCAATTTATTGCCCTCAACGATGGCTCCTGCGTCAGCAATTTGCAAATTGTAATAGCGCTTGAAACCGATGATGCTATCGTCCATAAAATCTCCAGCGGAGCTGCTATCGAAGTGACCGGAACAATCGTGGCTTCTTTGGGAAAAGGACAACGCTTGGAGCTGAAAGCCGCTACCATAGCTATTCTTGGTGAGTGCGAGAACGACCAATATCCTCTCCAGCTCAAGAACCGTCCAAGCCTCGAATACCTCCGCGAAATTGCCCATCTCCGTTTTCGAACCAATACATTCGGTGCTGTCTTTCGGGTGCGTCATGCCTTGGCATTTGCTATCCACCAGTTCTTTAACGAACGTGGATTCGTGTATCTCCACACGCCTATCATCACCGCCAGCGATGCCGAAGGTGCCGGTGAAATGTTTCGCGTAACTACACTTCCGGCCACCAATCCGCCTTTGAACGAAGCCAATGAAGTTGATTTCAAAGAAGACTTTTTTGGTCGTGCTACCAACCTTACGGTAAGTGGCCAGCTCGAAGCAGAATTAGGTGCCATGGCACTTGGTGAAGTCTATACTTTTGGCCCCACCTTCCGCGCCGAAAACAGCAATACCGCACGGCATCTTGCAGAATTTTGGATGATAGAACCAGAGGTTGCTTTTGCTGATATCACTGATAATATGGATCTCGCTGAAGAGTTCATTCAATACCTCATAAAGTACGCTTTGGAGCATAATGCAGAAGACCTTGCCCTACTAGACCAACGACTCGCCGAGGAGATGAAAACCAAGCCAGCAAACGAACGCAGCGAAATGGGTCTTCTTGAAAAGCTTCGTTTTGTGGCCGAAAACAACTTTGAACGCATCACTTATACCGAGGCGGTTGACATCCTCCGGAATTCCAATCATTACAAGAAGAAAAAGTTCAAGTACGATGTGTCTTGGGGCACTGATTTGCAAAGCGAACACGAACGCTATCTCGTAGAAAAACATTTCCAAAAACCTGTGATTGTTCGCGACTATCCTAAGGACATCAAATCATTCTACATGCGGATGAATGAAGATGGAAAAACGGTAGCAGCGATGGATATCCTTGCGCCCGGAATTGGAGAAATAGTTGGTGGTTCGCAGCGGGAAGAACGCCTAGACAAACTACAAGAGCGGATGGCGCAGATGAACATCCCCACAGACGAATTGTATTGGTACTTAGACACGCGTCGCTTTGGTACAGCACCTCATGCGGGCTTCGGCCTCGGCTTTGAGCGCATGGTACTTTTCGTGACAGGCATGGGCAATATCCGCGACGTTATTCCTTTTCCGAGAACGCCGAAGAATGCGGAATTTTAAAGCGAGTTGCTTTGGTTTGAAGAGGTCTAGGTTTAAAGAGGTTTTCTATTGCTTACACCAATCGAACATTTAAAGAGCAACAAACCTCTAATAAATCCTTGACATTCTACAAACTCGATTCCAGCAACTATCCTATCATGGAGCACAATAGAACTCGAAACAAGTTGCCAATGATAGACGTCGAGCATCACAGCAACGTCTCCGATTGTCATTGCGCGGAGGGAGGCTGGGCAGCCTGACCCGAATTTACTTCGGGAACCGACAAAGCAATCTCGCAATCAATACTCGTTTAGCATGTGAGTTTGCTTCGGCCGGAAGCAGCCTCGCATTGACGGACGGGGAACGCGTCCTGCCAATGATAGATGGATAAAAACATCCAACTTCGTTATCATTCAGGTTGTGATTGTTGCCGCAGCAATATGACCCTTCGGGTTGGCGAAGGGAAATGCGTAGCCGAGAATAGATGCCGAAATGGTATTACCGCACAAAAACCGTCTTCACATTCGTAAACTCCCGGATGCCGTAGCTCCCCAATTCTCTACCATAGCCACTTTTTTTCACACCACCAAATGGCATTCGAGGATCCGAATGAACAGCAGCATTAACAAAGCAACTTCCCGCCTGGAACTCTGTCGCAGCAAGTATTTCAGCGCGTTTTTTATCTCTTGAAAAAATAGCTCCACCAAGACCAAAAATACTGTCATTTGCTTTTTTCATCGCATCCGTTTCGTCTTTCGCTTCAATGATGGCCGCAACAGGGCCAAAGAGTTCTTCATCGTACGCGGGCATTCCCTTTTTCACATTGGTCAAAATAGTAGGCGGATAAAACGCTCCATCGCCTTCGGGCTTTTTGCCACCGCAAAGGATTTTTGCGCCTTTCGCTACACTAGCTTCCACTTGCTCGTGCAAGGTGTCGCGCAAATCAAGGCGAGCCAATGGGCCAATCTTCATTGTTCTATCCATCGGGTCATCTCCCCATAAAGCCGCTTCCATGGCCACTTTCATCCGATTTTCAAACTCCTTACGAACGCTTTTTACTACGATAAAACGTTTGGCAGATACACAACTTTGACCGCTATTATTAAGGCGGGAATCCACACAAGTTTTTATGGCCAAATCCAAATCTGCATCTTCCAAAATCACATAGGCATCCGAGCCGCCCAATTCCAAAACTTGCTTCTTAATTGCCCTTCCTGCAGCCTCGGCAACCTTGCTTCCTGCAACAGTACTTCCCGTAAACGTTACGGCGCAAATCTCCGGCCTAGCAATGGTTTCCGCCACTTGCTCCGCAGGAAGCAGCAATGTTTGAAACAAGCCTTTTGGCGCTTTTGCCTTCGTAAAAACTTCTTCAATGGCCAAGGCGCATCCACTCACATTGCTGGCATGTTTCAACACCATTGTATTTCCAGCCATCAGGATTGGCGCAGCGCAACGAAACACTTGCCAATAGGGGAAGTTCCAGGGCATCACCGCCAATACTGTTCCCAAAGGTTGATAACTGATGTAGCTCTTTGAGGCATCGGTTTCTACTACTTCATTGGCCAACATTGCCGCGCCTTCCTTCGCATAAAAATCAAAGGTTCTTGCGCATTTAGAAAGCTCGGCAATGCTTTGTTCTATAGGCTTTCCCATCTCCTTGGTTGCCAATTCTGCAAGCATGTTTATGTCCTTTCGAATCTGTGTAGCAACTGCTTTAAGCACCTTCGAACGCTCTTTAAAATTGGTTTTGCGCCAGCTCTCAAAACTCTTTTGCGCAGCAGACAAAGCCTTGTCTATTTCTATAGAAGTACTGGGTTGATATTGTGCTATCACCGCGCCAGTAGCGGGATTGATGGATTGTAATACGGACATAATCTTTGCTTTTTGAAGCCGAAATTCTCTATTCCAATATCATGCCTTCTATGGCAAAATGGAAACAAGGAATAAGCTTCATTGGCTCACAAAGTTGCCCTTTCTTACTTTTGCGCCCATCTATATTCCGATAAGGGACGCAAGATTTTAACCTCACTCCAAACATCTTCCTCAACCAATCAGCATGAAGTTTTTTATTGACACTGCCAACCTCGACCAAATACGCGAAGCTCAAGACATGGGCATCTTAGACGGCGTGACCACCAATCCCACGCTCATGGCAAAGGAGGGTATCAAAGGAACTGAAGCTATTGCGCAGCACTACAAAACGATTTGCGAAATGGTAAGTGGGCCAGTAAGTGCGGAAGTATTGGGAACGAGTTTCGACGGCATCATCGAAGAAGGAAAAAAGTTGGCGAAAATCCACAAGAATATTGTGGTGAAAGTGCCCATGATAAAAGACGGAATAAAAGCCATCAAATGGTTCGCTGATAACGGTATCGCGACAAATTGCACGCTGGTTTTTTCCGCCGGACAAGCCATTCTCGCAGCCAAAGCAGGAGCGAGTTTCGTATCGCCTTTCATCGGTCGTATTGATGATACTAATTGGGATGGCGTTTCTTTGATTGAGCAGATTGTAAGCATCTACAATGCACAGGGTTTCATGACCGAAGTTTTGGCCGCTTCCATCCGCAGTCCATTGCATATCGTGAAGTGCGCAGAGGCTGGTGCAGATGTGTGTACTTGCCCCCTTTCCTCCATCATAGGATTGCTGAAACATCCACTCACTGATCTAGGCTTGCAGCAGTTTTTGAAGGATGCGGAGGCGATGAAATAGGAACATCGCGCAAAGACGCAAAGGGAGACGCAAAGGCGCAAAGTCTCTCACAAAGACTCGAAGGCATTATGATTGTAATTATACCACGTGGCCATCTAAAATAGTTACATCATGAACTGTCCCAAACGCCCCTTTCCACTGAAGGCGGAGAAGGTTGGGATGGGGGTCAAATTAGAGCAACTAAAGTACCCAAATTAGATGTCTAAGCGTTATTGGAGGATTCGCGCAAATGAGCAAAATTTCTCACGAAGGCACAAAGACTAAAACAGAGTTTACCCTCAATATAAAAGCCCGCATCACGCGGGCTTTTACCTTTTGACTTTTATCTTTCTTCATTACCCCACGTACACCCAGGCGCCCAACTGCACAATCAGGCCAATGGCGTAGCCAATCCAAACCTCGGCTGTAGTATGTTCGTGAAGCAAAAGCCGTGCTGTGCCCACAATACCTGCTATAACTATAGTGGCGAGCAAGGCAGGAAGCATATTAATGGGTGAGGTAAAAAGCAATACAATCATAATCCCTATTGCACCTCCAGCAGCCGTAGTATGCATACTTACTTTGAAGAAAATGCTACCCATAAAAAGCAGGATGATTCCCCAAAACGAACCGAGCATCAGGATGTTGATAATCTTCGGAGTTTCGGGAAGATGACTAAATACTTGCTGCGCCCAAAAATAAAACGTCATTGTAGCAATAAGTGGAATGATACGATCTCGGGAGACCCGCATTTGGAAATTCTTTATAAAGCCCAATGCTCGCAACAACAACATAGTGAAGAGCGGAAAGAAAACCGTGAGCATCACCACTGTTGCCAAGCGCATGCCTAAAGTATGATTCGAAATCCCTGCAAATGAAGCCGGAAGCAGCTTCCAAAGCACCACACAAAGTAGCGTGGGCATAAACACCGGATGAAATAGATAGGAAATGACGGTGCAAATAGAGGCCAGCCATCGCGGACCCGCAGGCTTTGGTTTCAGATGCCGGACATCGGCTTGGTCTTCAAAAAGTTCTTGCTCCATTAATGTTTTTGTTTAGTCGAGATTGAAAGAAAGCCAGCGAGAAATATCTTCCAAACTCATGTTTTTACGCCGAGCATATTCTTCAATTTGGTCGGGCTGAATTTTCCCTATCCCAAAATAACTGCTCTGCGGATGGGAGAAATACCAACCACAAACCGATGACGCAGGATACATCGCTAAGGCTTCTGTGAGAATAATACCAGCCTTTTCTGTCGCATTTAGGAGTTCAAAGAGCTTGTATTTTTCGGTATGGTCGGGGCAGGCAGGATAGCCCGGCGCGGGACGAATACCTCGATAGGTTTCCTTGATAATATCTTCTTTGCTCAAAGCTTCATCTGGCACGTAAGCCCAGAACTCTTTGCGCGTGCGCTTGTGCAATACTTCGGCAAAAGCTTCCGCCAACCGATCGCAGAGTGCCTGAAGCATGATTTTGTTATAGTCATCTTGGTCGTCTATGTAGCGCTGTATGTGCGGCTCTATGCCGTGAATGGAGACGGCAA
>JBDTKK010000103.1:0-5213 GCA_039935335.1 Chitinophagaceae bacterium | reverse complement strand
CCGCAAATCGAACAATTGAAAGAAGGTGTTGACGTACTCATAGCCACACCAGGTCGCATGTTCGACCTTATTAGCCAACGCCATCTCGACATTCGAAATGTAGAAATTCTCATTCTCGACGAAGCCGATTTGATGCTCGACATGGGCTTCTATAAAGACATAGCCGATGTCATTAAGCAACTCCCGCGCCAGCATCAGACTTTGTTCTTTTCTGCTACTATTAATGCTGAAATAAAGGAGTTGGCTTTCTCGATTGTACGCAATCCTATTCGTATCCAAATTGCTCCCAAAGACCGCGTTTCCAAGAACGTAACTCATGTCGTGTCGTTTGTGGCCATGGATGATAAACGCTTCTTTTTAGAGAAGCTCATTAAAGAACATCCCGCAGAGAAGATTCTGGTTTTCGTGCGCACAAAAGTGCGTGCAGAGCGACTACAAGCTGCCATGAAAAGGGTTGATATTGAAAGCCTGATGATGCACGGCGGCAAAGATCAGGACGACAGATTGAACGTGCTTCAAAGCTTCCGCGATGGTGAGAAATTACTGCTCATCACTACCGATGTCAGCGCTCGAGGCATCGATATTCCGAATGTAGAATTTGTGGTGAACTACGATATGCCGGAGGTTCCTGAAAATTATATTCACCGTGTAGGCCGCACTGGGCGCGGCATTCACAAAGGAAAGGCAATAAGTTATTGCAGCCCAGAGGAGCAAGAGCTTCTTGAAGCCATTGAGCAGTATCTCGAAAGTGAAATCACCATTAGTAAAATCGGCAAGGGCGAATACGACCAGACTTTGGCCGCTACAGAAGACACACCCAATGATAATTGGAAATTGCTGTTGAATGAAGAAAATAAGCGGTTGTCGAAGGCGAAAAGGAAGAAGAAATAGGAAGAGGTTTTTCCGAAATCCCGAAGGGATGGAATTATTGTAGAAAGGGCGACATAAGCAGGTTGAAGGCTTGCGAGCGTCCGCTCGCAAGCAGACTTGGGTAGCCTGTGGCTACCGGATTTATTGGCGGAGTTTTCTAAGAAATACCATCAAAGCTTTCTCGATAGTGGAACATTATCCTGAAGTGATGACTTAATACCAATTTGTCTCCAAAATAGCCACCTTTTGAATTTCCCAAATACTTCGTTCCTCATCATTGGAGCAGGTGTTTTACCAACATCAAAAAGCCCTAAAATGGCGAACGCTAAAAGCGAGGCTCACGTTGCAATGTGCAAGGAGTATCGAAAGCAAAAGAACCATCTCGGTTTAGAGGTACTTTAAAGTCGTTCGCTTATATTTACTCCAATACATGCCTACTATAACTGCTTTAGAAAAAAGATGGACGCTGAAAGAGGTAGATTCAGTGGCGGAGGTTCAATTACGCGAAGATCTACCAACCATAAATCCGATATTCTGCAAAATGCTCGCCTCGCGCGGCATCAAAAACTACGCAGAAGCAAAAGCCTTTTTCCGCCCCCAACTTACCGACCTCCACGACCCGTTTTTGATGAAAGGAATGTCTGTAGCCGTGGAGCGGATTAGTCAGGCTATAGAATGGCACGAACGCATCTTGGTTTATGGCGATTATGATGTTGATGGTACGACAGCAGTTGCCGTGGTTTTTTCCTTTTTAAGAGAAGCTTATCCCAATGGAGATATTTCCTTTTATATCCCTCATCGCTACCGCGAAGGATATGGCGTAAGCAAGGCTGGGATTGACTTTGCCAAAGACAATGCCTATACGTTACTCATAACTTTAGACTGCGGCATTAAGAGCACGGAGTTGGTGAATTACGCCAATAAACTGGGCATAGATGTCATCATTTGTGATCACCACTTGCCCGATGAAAATCTTCCTCCGGCATTAGCCATTCTTAATCCAAAGCAATCCGATTGCTCCTATCCTTACAAAGAACTTTGCGGCTGTGGTATTGGCTTCAAGCTCATTCAGGCATTGAGTGAAAAGCTCGGACTTCCGGAAGAGAAATACACCAAGTATCTCGACCTCGTTGCCACAAGTATCGCCTCCGATATTGTACCCATTGATGGCGAAAACAGAACCCTTGCTTTCTTTGGAATTGAAATGGTGAACGAAGCGCCCTGCTTGAGTATTAAGACGCTAGTGGGTATCGCAGGTATCAAGAAAAAACTCACCGTCACCGACCTCGTTTTTGTGATTGGCCCTCGCGTCAATGCAGCGGGTAGGATGGACGATGCGCGTAAAGCTGTTGACCTATTTATAGAAACTGATCCTGAACGTTGTATCGTTCGCGCAGAAGCCTTGCATTCCGACAATTTTGACCGGAAAGAAGTGGACAGAAACATCACTGAAGAGGCACTTTCCATGCTTCAGGCTGACGCACTTGTGGGCAAGAAGAAGAGCACAGTTCTATACCAGCCGCATTGGCATAAAGGTGTAGTTGGTATCGTGGCATCTAGGGTCATCGAACACTATTACAGACCTACGATTGTGCTCACTTTGAGTAATGGAAAAGTGACCGGTTCCGCACGGAGCATTCGCGGTTTTAATATTTACGAGGCCATCCACGAATGCAGCGATTTGTTGGAAAATTATGGTGGTCACTTCTTCGCCGCCGGCATGACAATGAAGCCGGAGAACGTGGTTGCTTTTCAAGAAAAATTTGAAGCAGTCGTTTCCAGAACGATTACACCTGAGTTGCTCATCCCGGAAATTATTATTGATGCAGAAATTAATTTCGCCGACATCAAGCCTTCCTTTTTCAATATTATGAGTCAATTTGAGCCTTTTGGCCCCGCCAATATGCGTCCGGTGTTTCTCACAAGGCGAGTAATTGATTTTCGTGCTTCCAGTAAGATTGTTAAAGAAAATCATTTGCGCTTCGTGGTCCAGCAAGGAATCGGCGGTGTCATGGAAGGTATCGGGTTCAACCTCGCGCATTTATATCCATACCTGCAAGAAGGCCCAGTGGATGTCGTTTACACGCTCGAAGAAAATGAGTACAATGGAAATGTAAAACTCCAACTCAAAGTTTTAGACTTACGCCCTTCAAAGCAATTCTATTAGTAGTAGCGTTCCATTCTATCACATTTCATTGTCGAAAAATGCCCAAACGTGTGGCCGCTCGATGTTACTTTTGTACACTAATTCCTAAAAAATAAACATAACCAAATATGCAGGAAACAGGGACAAAAAACCCATCGGCTAAGTTGTCCGATTTGGGGCTGGATGTAGCCATTGCGCACTGGAATCATTCCTCCGAAGATTTGACCGCGAAAACGCTCGAATTAGGACAGGGTGTACTCAACGACACCGGCGCATTGAGTGTGAGCACAGGGAAGTTCACCGGCCGTTCGCCGAAGGACAAATTCACTGTGAAAGATGCCATCACAGAGCATTCTGTGGATTGGGGCGATATCAATATCCCAATGACTCCGGGAACTTTCGATGCATTGTACAACAAGGTTTGTGCGTATTTGAAAGGCAAGGAAGTTTGGGTGCGTGATTCTTACGCTTGCGCCGACCCAAAATATCGGCTCAACATCCGGGTAGTCAACGAAACGCCTTGGGCCAGTCTTTTCTGTTTTGACCTCTTCCTTCGTCCTACCAAAGAAGAAATCCAAACCCAACAACCGGATTGGGTAATCCTTCAAGCGCCATCTTTCCTGGCAGATCCTGCAACTGACGGTACGCGCCAAGGCAATTTTACCTGTGTCAATTTTACCCGACGCATCGTGTTGATTGGCGGTTCTGCCTACACTGGGGAAATCAAAAAGGGCATCTTCGGTGTCCTTAATTTCATTCTCCCTCACGACCATAAAGTGCTTTCTATGCACTGCTCTGCTAATGAAGGCAAGAAGGGCGATGTAGCACTTTTCTTCGGCCTTTCTGGCACAGGAAAAACTACACTTTCTGCAGACCCTGAACGCGCACTTATTGGTGATGATGAGCACGGTTGGACAGACAATACTGTCTTTAACATCGAGGGTGGTTGCTATGCAAAATGTATCGACCTAAGTGCAGAAAAGGAACCTCAAATCTGGGCTGCGGTAAGGCCTGGCGCTATTCTTGAGAATATCACATTCTTGCCTGGTACCAACACGGTTGACTGGAAAGACAAGTCGATTACAGAAAATACCCGCGTCTCTTACCCCGTTTACTTCATCCCTAATGCTAAAGAAGTATCAATGGGCGGGACACCAAGAAATATCTTCTTCCTCACCGCCGATGCGTTCGGTATTCTTCCTCCAATTTCTCGCCTCAACACCGAGCAAGCAATGTTCCAGTTCATCACTGGTTATACCGCTAAAGTTGCTGGTACCGAAGTGGGCGTAATAGAGCCACAGCCAACATTTTCTGCTTGTTTCGGAAAGGTCTTCCTGCCGATACATCCTGCGAAATATGCCGAGCTTTTGGGTAAGAAACTGGAAGCTGATCCCGATGTAAAAGTTTGGTTGATAAACACAGGTTGGAGCGGTGGGGCTTACGGCGTTGGCAAGCGCATGAGCTTGAAATACACACGTGCCATGATTACCGCTGCATTGAATGGCGAGCTTGACAATGTGAGCTACGAACCCCATTCTGTCTTCGGCGTATCGCAGCCACAGAGCGTACCAGGCGTCCCTTCCGAGGTGTTAAACCCGCGGAATACCTGGGAAGACAAAGAAGCTTATGATAAGAAAGCGAATGAACTCGCAAAGCTTTTCGTGAAGAACTTTGAGAAATATGCCGACCAAGCCAGCGATGCTATCAAAAGTGCCGCTCCAAAAGTACAGATGGAACCAGCATAGACTACTTCAAAATTTAGGATTCTTCAAACCCGATTGTTTATAGCAATCGGGTTTGCTGTTTTAGCACTTTAGTAAACGATTTTATGGCGCACCCGACGAAGGTGGACGGGCGTAATAGCATGATTAGAATAGAAATCCACAAAACTCAATGTTGTGTAGAATCCTTTTGGACATTTTAAACTCTGCGAAACTATGTGTCTCCATGGTGATTTTCAAAACCACCTACTGAACCGCCCCCTTCTTATACCCAATAAAGAGATAGAGGTATATCATCCGCGATAGCCGCATCAGCCAAGGCTGTAGCAAAATGACCACTACCGAACTCGCGACCAGAAAATAATAGACACTGTCATCCATATAGCTTAATCCGAAAATGGGCCAATACCAAAGCAAATTCAGAAAGAACAAAATCATGGTCAGCGCATAGTTAATGCCGCCGCCATTGTTCCGCT